>NZ_BAGH01000419.1 GCF_000308715.1 Nocardia tenerifensis NBRC 101015 | reverse complement strand
GTGCGGAAGATGAGCTGGGTGTCGCGCTCGGTGTGCGCGACGATCTGCTCCTTGACCTTCTGGTGCACCGCGGACTCCCGCGTGCACAGGAAGCGGGTGCCCATATTGACGCCGTCCGCGCCGAGGGCGAGGGCGGCGACCAGGCCGCTGGCGTCGGCGAATCCGCCGGACGCGATCATCGGGATGTCGAGCACCCGCGCGGCGGCGGGGATGAGGATCAGGCCGGGCACGTCGTCCTCGCCGGGGTGGCCCGCGCACTCGAAGCCGTCGATGCTGACGCCGTCGACGCCGATCCGCTGGGCCTTCAGGGCGTGCCGCACGCTGGTGCACTTGTGCAGCACCTTGATGCCCGCGTCGCGGTAGTACGGCAGGAACGGCTCCGGGTTGCTGCCCGCGGTCTCCACGATCGTGACGCCGCTGTCGATGATCGCCTGCACGTACTCGGCGTACGGCGGCGGATTGATCGACGGCAGGATGGTGACGTTCACGCCGAACGGCTTGTCGGTCAGCTCCCTGGTGCGCGCGATCTCGCGGCGCAGGTCGTCCGGCGTCGGCTGGGTGAGGGCGGTGATGAAGCCCAGGCCGCCCGCGTTGGCGACGGCCGCGACTAGTTCGGCTCGGCCGACCCACATCATGCCGCCCTGCACGATCGGGTGTTGCACGCCGAAGGTCTCGGTGAACCTGGTCCGCAGCATTGCGCTCTCCTCTGCCTCGCGCGGGCGTACCAGTTCGCCCGTAGGGCTGAATGGTGACACGGGAATCCGTGTGTTTTCAACTCATAAGTAAGCCGGGGTTCGCATCGATGGGCGAGTCGCGTGTCGTCGTCGCCCCGCCTTGGCGGCGTCGATCATGCATAAATCAGCTGCTTATCGCGTTCTGCCCATGCTCGGCCACGAGACAGCTGGATTAACGACGATTCATCACGCAATCCCTTGCCGGTGCGATAAGTTAGTTGTTATTCTTCGCTCAGTTCAGCCCGTCACCCGGTCGGCCACCCGGCGGACGCAGGTGCGGGGTGCGAGAGGAGTTCGTGGCATGACCACCGGTGCGCAGGCGCTCGACGAGCCGCTCAGGTCGCGGCGCAACCACTGGAACAACCAGATCGCCGGGCACGCGCAGATGCGCCCGGACGCGGTCGCGCTGCGCTTCCGCGGCGCGGACACCACCTGGCGCCAGTTGCACGAGCGCTCGTTGAAGTTCGCCGACGCGCTCGCCCGCCGCGGTGTCGGCTTCGGCGACCGGGTGCTGATCCTCGCGCTGAACTACCCCGAGTACATCGAGGCGGTGTTCGGCATCAACGCGCTGGGCGCCATCGCGGTCCCGGTGAACTTCCGCCTCACCCCGCCCGAGGTCGCCTACATCGTGAGCGACAGCGGCGCGAAGGCGATCGTCACCGACACCGTGCTGCTGCCGCTCGCCACCGCCGTCCAGGCGCAATCCGCCACGCTGGAGACGTGTTTCGTGATCGGCGGCCCGAGCGCGGACGGCGTGTTCGGCTACGACGACGTGCTCGCCGAGGGCGGCGAGCCGCACACCCCGCTCGACATCCCCGAGGACACCCCCGCCCTGATCATGTACACCTCGGGCACCACGGGCAGCCCGAAGGGCGCGATCCTGTCCTACGCGAACATGAACGCACAAGCCCTGACGGTGATCCGGGCCCTGGCGACGGAGCAGAGCTCGATCGGGTTCTGCACCTCGCCGCTGTTCCACATCGCCGGACTCGGCAGTCTCGCACCGTGTTTCCTGCTCGGCGCGAAGACCGTGCTGCACCCGCTCGGCGCGTTCGACCCTACGGAGTTCCTCGACGCGATCGAGCAGGAGCAGGCGACCAGCGCGTTCTGCGTGCCCGCGCAGTGGCAGGCCATCTGCGCCGAACCGACGGTGAAGGAGCGCAAGCTGGCGTTGACGGCGCTCAGCTGGGGCGCCGCCCCCGCCTCGGACACGGTGCTGAAGGCGATGGCCGACTGCTTCCCGAACGCGTTCAACGTCGCGGTGTTCGGGCAGACCGAGATGTCGCCGATCACGTGCGTGCTCGAGGGCAAGGACGCGCTGCGCAAGCTCGGCTCGGTAGGCAAGCCCATCCCGACCATCCAGGCCAGGATCGTCGACGACGAGATGAACGACGTCGCGCCCGGCGAGGTCGGCGAGATCGTGTATCGCGGGCCGACTCTCATGCAGGGCTACTGGAACAAGCCCGAGGCGACCGCGGAGGCGTTCGCGGGCGGCTGGTTCCACTCCGGCGACCTGGTCAGCCAGGACGAGGAGGGCTTCATCTGGGTGGTGGACCGCAAGAAGGACATGATCATCTCCGGCGGCGAGAACATCTACTGCGCCGAGGTGGAGAACGTGCTCTTCGCGCATCCGAAGATTCGCGAGGCCGCGGTGATCGGCCGGGCGCACGAGAAGTGGGGCGAGGTGCCGGTGGCCGTCGTCGCGCTCGCGGACGCCGGCGGCGAGCTGACGCTGGACGAGCTGACGCCGTTCCTCAACGAGAACCTGGCGCGCTACAAGCACCCGAAGGATCTGGTGATCGTCGCCGAGCTGCCGCGCAACGCGAGCGGCAAGGTCGTGAAAGTGCAACTGCGCAAAGATTACTCGTCCTGACTATAGGAAGCTAATGTAAGGTCGGGGGATGGCGACCCCCCGTATCCGCGCGGCCGTGCTCGCGCTGCACTGGCAGGTGAACGTGATCGAGCCGGAGGGCTTCTTCGGCCCGATGCTCGCCGGGCCCGTCGCGGCCGCCGGGGTCGTCGCTCGCGCCGTGGACTTCCATGACGCCGCTGCCGCACAGGGGATTCCGGTGATCTTCACCCGGTTCACCATCCCGGTCGGTGAGGGCCAGCTGGTGCGCAACACCGGCTTCATGCGGTCGGTGGGCGCGGCCCAGACCGAGTTCCGGCCGGACTCGCCGGGCAGCCAGATCATCGCGCGAATGGCCGGGCAGGCCGGCGAGGTGTTCGACACCCAGAAGCTGTCCGGCCTCGCGGGAAACACACTGGCCCAGCGACTTTCGGACGCGAACATCGACACCCTGTTCCTCACGGGCGTCGCGACCAACCTGACGGTGGCCCAGACCGCAAGGCACGGAACCGATCTGGGCTTCACCGTGCACACGGTCGCCGACTGCACCGCCGCGGTGAGCCCCGAGGCGCACGAGGCGGCGCTGGCCGACCTCGAACTAGTCACCGCGGGCTCGCTGCCCGCGGCGCGAGCGCTGGAGATGATCGGCCGCCGCTGACCGCCGTATCGGCGAGCCGATCGTGCTTGAATGAGTTCGGCAACACGACAGCTACGGCCGAATCTCGGCAGCCCATCGCCGATTCGGCCGCTTCGCCACGAGACGAGGAGCCGACTCGGTGACCTTTACCCACGTCGCGGCGGTCGCCGCGACCTCGCTCGCGATCGTGGCCTGCGCGACCGGCTGCGGCAAGGACGACGCGGACCACTCGGCGCACGCCACCGCCGCGTCCGTCACCGCCGCTCCTCTGCGCACCGCCGAACCGACTGCGGCGACCGGTAATCCGTCCGCCACCGCCGTCGTGGCCGACGTCGACTGCGGGCCGGTCACCGACGCGGGCGGCGGTACCCGCACCGTCGTCGCCGTCGGCACTCCGGCGGGTCGCGTCGGCTGCACGGAGGCGATCAATATCGCGACCACCTACGCGACGACGGTCAGCAATACCGATGCGCAAACGATCGACGGCTGGCAGTGCAAGGCGCAGCCCGATCCCGCCACGCCGTCCGTGTGCACGAAGGACGGTTTGCTCATCGGCCTGCGCGCCGGCTGAGCGACCGAGTCAGCCACGCCCGCACCCGGCCTCACCTGCCCGCGCGGGCCAGCACCGCGTCGTAGTCGTGGCTGGCGATCACCTCGATGTCGGCCGGAAGCGCGTGCAGGCGCTGGATGGTGCGGAAGGCGGCGTCGCGGTCGGCGTCGAAGAGGTTGCCCGGCATCGGGGCCTTCTCGCGGATCAGCTTGACCTGCAGGGTGTTCCAGACCGCGTCGCCCGCCAGCAGCACCCGGGTGCCGTCGTCCACCGCGAGCAGCACGCCGATACTGCCCGGCGTGTGCCCCGCCAGGTCGACCAGGACGACGGCGCCGTCGCCGAAGACGTCGTGGCTGCGCGGAAAGGTGAGCACCGGTGGCCCGTCGAGCGCCACCGGCGCGAACGTCTGGCCGCGCAACGGTTCCCGGATCACGCCGATCGGCGCCGTGTCGCCGCGCATGGCCCAGTCGTACTCCACCGCGGGAACCTTGAGTTCGATCGAGTCGGGCAGCTCTAGCAGGCCCGCGACGTGGTCCCAGTGCAGGTGGGTGGCCAGCACGAAGTCGAGGTCGGCGGCGGCGAGGTCGCGGGCGGCGAGCGCGTTGCTCAGCCCGAGCACCGGCCTGTCCGGTGACACCAGCTTGCCGACCGGGAACGGGTGGCCCGGCAGGACGCGCTCGTGCACGTCGGCGCAGAGGGCCGGATCGACAAGGAATCTGGCGCGCGGATGCTCGATGAGGAAGGCGCCCATCGACATCGGCAGCTCGCGCAGGCTGCGCACGCCCTCGGCGACGATGATGGCGGGCGTGGCCATCCTCGCCTGCGGCAGCGCGGTGAGCCGGACCGTGGCGGCGGGGTTCGGCGCGGGCGCGGCGGTGAGGCTCGCCAGGAACTCGCGGTCGGGCCGGCGGGGGCGCAGCAGCCTGCCGGGCGTCGCGGCCAGCGCGGCACAGCAGCGCGCCAGCGTGGGCAGGGTTCCGGGGCGGCCGTCGGCCAGGCGGGTGGAGTTTTCGCTCACCTCGCCACGGTAAGTCATGGGCATGGCCGGCGCGGCACGATCCCGGCCGCGCAAGAAACTCTTCTCCACAGTGCGATATCTCGGCATAATCGCGGGGGGTACCTGAGCGGCCGCGACGAGCCGCCGATGCGGGGGTAGTGCGTGTCTGGATGGATCGGAGCTCGATGGTTCGCAGTCGTGCGGCCCTCACGACCACGGCGGTGACGGCCGTGGCCGAGCTGCTCGGCGTCGACGCGACCGCAGTCTGCACCGACGCGCCGTTCTCCGCTCTCGGCCTGAACTCCACCCAGCTGGCCCGGCTGACGGCACGGCTGGAGGATGCCACGGGCGTCGAGGTCTCGCTGACCGCGATCTACGACTACCCCGACATAGACCGGCTGGTCGAGTATCTCGCGATGCGATGACCGGGGTATCCATCGTCGGAATCGGCTGCCGGGTACCGGGAGCCGAGGGCGGCGGCAAATTCTGGCGGATGCTGCTCGCCGGGCGCGACGCGAACGATCCGTCGGCGGGGCACCCGCCCGATGTCGACGCGTTCGACGCCGAGTGGTTCGGTCTCGCCGATCGGGCGGCCGCGCTGATGGACCCGCGACAGCGGCTGGCCATGGAAGTCGCGGTGGCGGCCATCGACGATGCTGGGATCGGTTATCGGACAAGAGGTTCCGGGGCGGCTGTGCTCTTCGGCGCGGACGCGCCGCATGTGACCGCCGCCGGGCTCGGGCTCCTGTCCGATCGCCTCTCCGGTGCGTTGGATCTGCGGGGACCGAGCTTGGTGCTCGACGGCGCGAACTCGTCGCCGCTGGCTTCGGTCGACATGGCGGTGCGGCTGCTCGCCGAGGGCTCGGTGCCCTTCGCGATCGTCGGCGCGGTGCATTTCGCGCCGCTGACCCACGACCCGAATCACGCTGCGGGAAGCGCGTTTTCGGCCACTACCGGCCGAGCCCTGTTCGGATGCGCGGTAGTAATCCTGCAATGCACCGAAGACGCTGTGCGCGAGGGCAATCGCGTGTACGCGGAGATCGCCGGAGTAGCGGTCCGTGCGGCTGAACATTCCGGCGGGCACTACGCGTTGAATGGGCGGACACAGCGAGACGCGTTCGGCACCCAGAACGCAAGGGCCAGGTTCGATCCAGCCGACGTCGGCTTCCTCGAATACCACAGCAAGGCAGCGGCATTGGGCGGCCACAAAGCTCCCGATGTGCTGTCGGCCTTGACCGCGGACAACCTGTCGGCGCGCGATCAGCCGATCTGGCTCGGCTCGATCCAGTCCGATATCGGCGACCTGGCGGCAGCCTCCGGCGTCACCGGCTTGATCAAGACGGCCCTGGCCGTCCATCACGGCGTCATTCCCCCGATGATCGGCGTCGACCACGCAAGCGCCTCGATGCTGGCAGAACGCGGTCTCCGGGTGCCGTCCGCCGCGGTCGACTGGAGCCCGGTGCCGCTGCGTGAACGCCGAGCGGCCCTCCGGTCCTTTAACGCGCACGCGGTGCTGCGCGGAGTCGAGTCGCCCAGTGTGGTTCGTGGCGGCAACCCGCCGGTGCTGATTCCCGTCACCGGCCGCGACGCCGCCGAGTTGGGCGCGCAGGCCGATCGGCTCGCCGACAAGCTCGAACACAGCGACGAGCAGCTGCGCGAATTCGCCTCCGCCGTATCACGATTGCTGCCCGACCGGACCCGAGCCTGTGTGCTGGTGCAGGACCGGCCCGATGCGATTCGGCGGCTACGCGCTGTCGCGCAAGGCGATTC
>NZ_BAGH01000420.1 GCF_000308715.1 Nocardia tenerifensis NBRC 101015 | reverse complement strand
GGCGCGGCCCTCGGCGGCGCGCTCGCCGCGACGGTGGGCGGGTCGGCCAGGGCCGAACACGGCAGCGCCACCCCCGCCTCGGACGCGAGCGCAAAGCTCGACACCGACGCGCACCTGTTCCGGCTCGCCGCGGCCGAGCCGAGTCGCTACGACGGCGGCACGCTGCGCGGCGCGCACGAAGGCACCTTTCCGGTGCTCACCGGTCAGCAGGCGTCGGTCTACCTCGTCGAACTCGAGGTCGGCGGGATCCGTGAGCCGCATTGGCATCCGACCGCGTGGGAGCTCAACTACATCATCTCCGGCAAGGCCGACTGGACCATTCTCGGCACCCACCCCGACGGCGCCTATCGCAACGATGTCTTCGAGGCGAGTCAGGGCGATCTGGTGTTCGTGCCGCAGGGCTTCTTCCACTACTTCGGCAACGCCAGTAATGCAGAGCCCCTGCGGGTTCTGGTGGTCTTCAACACCAGCGCGCAGGAGCCCAACGATGACATCGGCATCGTGGCCACGGTGAATTCGCTGCCTCGGGAGGTTCTCGCCGCCGCGTTCGGGGTGCCGGTCGCCGCGTTCGCCGGTGTCCCCACCGAGATCGAGCCGGTCGTGATCACCAAGCGAAAGTAGGGCTCAGGCCGGGACGCGGATGCCCGATCGCGCGCCCGTCTCCTGCACCCAGTCCAGCAGGACGCGCTGGCGCTGCCGTTGCGCTCGGCCATCGGTCCGGCCGTTCCTTCGCTCCGCCGCACGGGCCCTGCGCCGGCTGCGCCGCGAGATCAACGTGCTCAACTCACCCGCCGGCGCGATGCCCCGCGACACCGCCCAGTCGACCACCTCGCGGAACCATTCGCGTTCGGTGCGCACCACCCAGACGTAGACAACGGCGAAGATCAGGACGTACAGCAGCGTGCGCGTGACGATCGACCCGATCGGAACGCTCGCCGGGCTCGGCGCGTCCCAGCCGAAATGCAGTGCGGCGCCGAGCAGATAGAACATCGCCAAGACCTGCACGCGCCGCCTGCCCGGCCAATCCGCCCGCGCCACCGCGAGCACAATGCCGATGCCCGCGAGCGAGGTCAACATCCAGTGCGAGGTGACGCCCGTGAACAGCCGCAGCGCGCCGACCAGCATCGCGTTCGCCGGATTGTACTGTGCCGAAAGCAATCCCGCGTTCGCCGAGTAGGTGACGTTCTCCACCACCTGGAAGCCGAGGCCGGTGCAGCCGCCGAGCAGCAGGCCGTGCATCGGCCGATCCAGCAGCGGCCGCGCCAGCCATGCCACGGCGAACACGCCGACGCCCTTGATCGCCTCCTCCACGATCGCCGCGGAGATCGGCGCCTGCCAGTCGATCGCGAACGCGTCGCCCGCCAGATTCTGGATTATCCGCATGTTGTGGTCGTTGGCGAACATGGCGATGCCCGGCCCGGCCAGCGCGCCCCACAGAAATCCCATGAGAAGCGGTGTCCTGATCCGTTGTCGCGCCCGAAGCCGGTCCGAATGCAGGATCACCCACCCGAAGACGAGCATCGTCAGGAGCGCGAACGGCAGGCCGACCAGAATGTCGCGCCACGTCAGCACGGCCACCGGAGCCAACTGGAGCACCAACCCGACCACGCCGAGCAGCGCGACGATCCAGTACACCCAGAACAGAGCCGACCTCGGCTGGAACCACCTCATCGCCGCACCGTGAGCGACTCGAGTACGGGCGTCAGCTCTGGCAATGTCGCGTCCTCCCCCACCAGCACCAGCGTGACCGCCAGCTTCTCGTTCCCGACGATCGCGCACACCCCCGCCCGCACCGTCCCACGACAGGTCTTCCCCCGGAAACCGTGCGAGTTGACGACCTCTCCACCGTCGAAGCTCGCGTCGAACCCTTGCGCCCCAAGCACTTTCAATCGCCACGCGGCCGCATCCGGGAAATTCGTCACCCCGCCGATCACACTGACCGCCAACCGCGACCCATCCGGCCCGATCAACACCGCCGCCGACTCATCCCCCGTGGTCCGTCGCGCCCACCCCCCGACCCCACCGAACGTGACCGTGTCCGGTTCCTCTCCTGCCGCCGTCACCTCGATCTCCGCATCCGCGGCGACCGGCGTCTCTCGCGTCGGTACCAGGGCCGCTACCCCCGCCGGAACCACCACCAACGCCCCGACGACCGCGAGCACCAGCCCAGCCGGTCTCCAATCGTGGCCCGTACGGACCGGCTCACCCATCCACAAGCCTCCCTCGGATCCGCCCGGACCGTACCGAGAAACCACCGCTGAACAGCGACGTAGCCAGCTCAACGATAAGCGGCCCGCGGTGCGGATCGTGGCAGCCAAGGTGTGTGAGTCGGGTGGCAGCCGAGATCGCCGGATCGGTCCGACGAGACCCGCGTCTTCGCCCACAGCGAACGGAGGGAATCTCCGGAACAAAGGTGGGGGGTGGGGGGTTGAGTTGGTATCGCTCAACTTTTGGAAGGGTCGAACACGTGACTACACCACAGAACCTGCCGGTGCTGTTCCTGACCGATCCGATCGTGCTGCCGGGCATGGTCGTGCCCATCGAACTGGACGAATCGGCGCAGGCCGCCATCGACGCCGCGCGCGCCGCGAAGAGCGCCGACTCGCAGAACGCCGCGGTGCTGCTGGCGCCGCGCCTGGCCGAGGGCTACGCCTCGTACGGCGTCGTCGCCACCATCGAGCAGGTCGGCCGGATGCGCGGTGGCGCGCCGGCGGCCGTGCTGAAGGCGGAGCGGCGCGCGAAGATCGGACACGGGGTCACCGGTCCGGGCGCCGCGCTGTGGGTCGAGGCCGAGCCGGTCGAGACTCCAACGCCGGACGGCCGGACGAAGGAACTGGCCGCCGAGTACAAGAAGCTCGTCGTCTCGGTGCTGCAGCGCCGCGAGGCCTGGCAGATCATCGACGCGGTCAATCAGCTGACCGATCCGTCGGCGATCGCCGACACCGCCGGTTACGCGCCGTACCTCAGCGACGACCAGAAGCGTGAACTGCTGGAGACCCCGGACGTCAAGCAGCGGCTGACCACGCTGATCGAGTGGACCAAGGACCACATCGCGGAGGCCGAGGTCACCGAGAAGATCAGCGACGACGTCCGCGAGGGTCTGGAGAAGAGCCAGCGCGAGTTCCTGCTGCGCCAGCAGCTCAACGCCATCCGCAAGGAGCTCGGCGAGGATGAGCCCGACGGCGCCGACGACTACCGCACCCGGGTCGAGCAGGCGGACCTGCCCGACGACGTCCGCGCGGAGGCGCTGCGCGAGGTCGGCCGGCTGGAGCGCGCCAGCGATCAGAGCCCGGAGTCGGGCTGGATCCGGACGTGGCTCGACACCGTGCTCGACCTGCCGTGGACGGTGAAGACCACCGACAGCACCGACGTCTCGGCCGCCCGCGCGGTGCTGGACGCCGATCACCACGGCCTGGACGAGGTCAAGGACCGCATGGTCGAGTACCTGGCCGTGCGTTCCCGGCGGGCCTCGCGCGGGCTGGAGGTCGTCGGCGGCCGCGGCTCGGGCGCGGTGCTCGCGCTGGTCGGCCCGCCCGGTGTCGGCAAGACCTCGCTCGGCGAGTCCGTCGCACGCGCCATGGGGCGCAAATTCGTCCGGGTCGCCCTGGGCGGCGTGCGCGACGAGGCCGAGATCCGCGGTCACCGGCGCACCTACGTCGGCGCGCTGCCGGGCCGGATCGTCCGCGCCATCAAGGAGGCGGGGTCGATGAACCCCGTTGTCCTGCTGGACGAGATCGACAAGGTCGGCTCGGACTTCCGCGGCGACCCGGCG
Source organism: Nocardia tenerifensis NBRC 101015 (assembly GCF_000308715.1). Taxonomy (GTDB): domain Bacteria; phylum Actinomycetota; class Actinomycetes; order Mycobacteriales; family Mycobacteriaceae; genus Nocardia; species Nocardia tenerifensis. The sequence goes on along the minus strand of NZ_BAGH01000420.1, from coordinate 33,644 downwards.
GCCGCGCTGCTCGAGGTGCTCGACCCGGCGCAGAACCACACGTTCCGCGATCACTACCTTGATCTGGACCTGGATCTGTCCGACGTGCTGTTCATCGCGACCGCCAACGTCATGGAGACCATCCCCGGCCCACTGCTGGACCGGATGGAGATGATCACCGTCGACGGCTACACCGAGGACGACAAGGTCGACATCGCCCGCGACTTCCTGGTGCCGAGGCAGCTGGAGCGCAACGCGTTGACCGCCGACGAGGTGACCGTCACCGACGCGGCACTGCGCGAGATCGCCGCCAACTACACCCGCGAGGCGGGCGTGCGGCAGATGGAGCGACTGATCGCGAAGGCGTTGCGCAAGGCCGCGACTCGGCTCTCTGAGGTCGGAACGGGTTCGGCCACAGCCGATCTCGGCTACGACGCGGAGCTGGGCTACGACGCGACGGAGAAGTCGCTGACGATCGACCTGGGCGATCTGAAGGACTACCTGGGCCGTCCGCGCTTCACCCCGGACTCGGTGGAACGCACCGCCGTCCCCGGCGTGGCGACCGGCCTCGCGGTGACCGGGCTCGGCGGCGACGTCCTCTACATCGAGGCCAACGCCGCGGAGGGCGAGCGCTCGCTGACCCTGACCGGTCAGCTCGGCGACGTGATGAAGGAGTCCGCGCAGATCGCGCTGACCTACGTGCGCTCGCACCTGGCGGAGATCGGCATCGAACCGTCGGTGCTGGATCGCAATATCCACGTGCACTTCCCGGCGGGCGCGGTCCCCAAGGACGGGCCGTCGGCGGGCGTCACCATGGTCACCGCGCTGGTGTCGCTGGCGCTGGGCAGGCAGGTACGCGCCGATGTCGGCATGACCGGCGAGGTCACGCTGAACGGGCGGGTGCTGCCGATCGGCGGCGTGAAGCAGAAGCTGCTCGCCGCGCAGCGCGCCGGCCTGAAGACGGTGTTCATCCCGGCCCGCAACGAGCCGGACCTGGACGACGTCCCGGCCGAAGTGCTTGCCGCACTGGATGTTCGCCCCGTCGGTGACGTAGCCGACATCCTGGCCTACGCCATCGAGCCGGTCGCCGAGCCTGCCCTGGACGGCAGGACCCTCGCGGCCACCGCCTGACGCGCAGGTCATGGGCCGGGCACCGCACGGTGCCCGGCCCATCGTCGTGTAACCGGTACGCAAGGGCGGTGCAAGCGGGCGCGCACAGGATCGGCGCATGACTTCGACCCAACATGTACCCGTTCTGATCGTCGGCGGTGGCCTGGTCGGACTGTCCGCCGCGCTGTTCCTCGAGTATCACGGGGTGCCGTTCGTGCTCATCGAGAAGCGGACCGGCGGCTCGACCCTGCCGCGCTCGCGGGGCGTGCACACCAGGACCGTCGAGTTGTTCCGCCAGCTGGGCATCGAGAATCGGGTTCAGCAGGCCGCCGCGACCGCGTTGAAGGCGGGCCGGTTCGGCGGCGCGATGCGAGGCGCCTCGCTGGCCACTGCGGAGCGACTCGACCTCGCCAATTTCATGAAGAGCCTGGAGAACCCGGAACCGAGCCCGTCCACCTTCTGCTTCCTGCCGCAGGCGCAGCTGGAGCCGATATTGACCGAGCTGGCCCGCGAGCGCGGCGGTGACCTGCGCTTCGGTGTCGAGCTGTGCGAGTTCGAGGCGGCCGCGGACGGCGTCGTCGCCACGCTGCGCGACCAGTCGGGGACCGTCTCGACATTGCGGGCCGACTACCTCATCGCCGCCGACGGCGCGGGCAGCCCGATCCGGCAGGCGCTCGGAATCACCGGCTGGGAACTGCCGCCGACCCACCACTACCTCAATGTCTTCGTGCGTGCCGACCTGACCGAGGTGCTCGACGGACGCACGTTCAGCCAGTGCGAGATCGTCAACGACACGGTGCGCGCCCTGGTGCTGACGAAGAACAACACCGACGAATGGTCGTTCCACCTCGAATACGACCCTGCCCGAACCGATCTCACCGACTATCCGGTGCAACGCTGTGCGGAGCTGGTCCGCGCCGCGATCGGCGTGCCCGATATCGCCGTCGAGGTATTGGCTAGAACCGCCTGGGACACCGGCGTTTTCGTCGCCGACGAATACCGCCGCGACCGCGTCTTCCTGGTCGGCGACGCCGCGCATCGGCACGCGCCGTGGGGCGGCTACGGCGCCAACACCGGAATCGCCGACGCACACAACCTGATCTGGAAGCTGGCGTCGGTCCTGTCCGGCACGGCCGGCCCCGCCCTGCTCGACACCTATCAGGCCGAGCGGCGACCGCGCGCGATCGTCGCCGCCGAGCAGGCCCGGCTCGGCACCGAGTTCACCACCCGCTACGGCATCGAAACCCCGGACAACGCAGCCGATCTCGCGCGACAGCTGAGCACGAACACGGTGATGTCCCGCTACCGGTACGACTCGACCGCCGTCCTCGGCGCGCGCCCCGGCGCCCCGCATGTCGACCTGCTCACCGGCCAGGCCGGCACCAGGGTGCCGCACCTGTGGATCGACTCGTCGCAGCGGATTTCGACCGTGGACCTGCCAGGCCCCGGCTTCGCCGTGCTGGTCACCGGAGCCTCGGCCGCGTGGCGCGACGCGGTGGCGGAGGCGCACTGGGAGACCGGCATCGACATCACCGTGCACGCGCTGCCCGCGGGCGAATGGGCGGCGCGCACCGGTCTGCCGGAGGGTGGCGCGCTGCTCGTCCGTCCGGACGGGTTCGTCGCCGGTCGGTCCGACGAGGACCTCTACCCGTCGACGCTCACCGCCGCGCTGCGCCGCATCAACGGCGTATTACCCAGTGACACAACGTTGCTCGGCGCGGCGGTCGGCGCATGATCGGCGAGACACGTGCCACTCGGGTGCTGTGGCGGTCAGCGCGTGAGCGTGAGACCGCGGCCCCCGATCACGCGTGAGCCAGTTCTCGCTCGACGCTGCGCGTGGTGCCCTGCGCCACCGCGCAGAGCACCGGCTCGTCGTCGGCGTCCTCGGCATAGATCTCGCAGCGGACGACCGCCTGGCGGCGGGTGGCGTCGGTGACGGTCGCGACGGCCCGCAACCGGACGCCCTTGGCCGGGCGCAGATACGTGATGCTGAAGCCGCCGGTCAGCACATTCGCGCCGAGCGCCGTCCCGGCGGCGAAGGTCAATGCGTTGTCGGCCGCATAGGACAGCACGCCGCCGTGCACGAAGCCGAACTGCTGGCACAGCTCCGGCCGGATGGGAATCACCAGCGTGACGGTGCCGTCGCCGAACTCGGCGATCTCGGTGCCGACCAGCTCGGCGAAGGGCTGTGCGGCCAGGATCTGTTTGGCCAGCTCGATATCGATGGTCATCGGTTGTCCTTCGTTCGTGGCGGCAGAGTACGGGTCCGCGCGCGATAGTCGGTGGTAGAGAGCGGCTTTCATGGTCGTGCTGTGCTCAGCGTCCGCCAGGCCGCATCGGCGAGTTCGTCCGCGACGCCGGTCGGCGCGACGAGCATGTCGCCGCCGAGCCATTGCCGGGAGTACTCCTGGGCCGGGCCGAGCCACAGCGCATACACCAGGTCGAACGGCAGATCGCGCACCGCGCCGTACCCGGCGTGCGTGCGCCACCAGCGCGCGACATTCCGCAGGAACTCGCGATTGCTGTCGCTCTCGCGCACGCCCGGCGGCCGCGCGGAGGTGAGAACCTTTGCCCGGTACTGGTTCTCGGCCACCCAGCGCAGATGCTCGCGAACGCCGGCGGTGACCCCTGCCCTGGCGTCGGAGCTGTCGCCGACCGCCGTCCAGAAGTGGCGCTGGTAGTCGGCCAGCGCGTTCGCCCACACCTGCCGATACAGGTCCGCCTTGTCCGGGAAGTGGTGATAGAGCGCGCCGACGCTGGCACCGGCCTCGTCCCGGATCTGGGCCAGCGTCGCGTCGAGCGCGCCCTGCTCCGCGAACTGCCGCTCGGCCGCCAGCAGCAACCGATCTCTAATCTTCACAACCAGAATTTAGTTCTGTTTTCAGGGTCGTGCAAGAGCAGGCGCGGCGTCACGGCCGGTCGGAGCGGAGTTCCGGCCGCGTGTCGCACCGGTGCGGTAAGACGGTGCTATGGCCAGGTGGCTGTTGCATGTCGATCTCGACCAGTTCCAGGCGGCGGTGGAGTTCCGGCGCCACCCGGAGCTGCGCGGCCTGCCGGTCATCGTCGGCGGCAACGGCGACCCCTCGGAGCCGCGCAAGGTGGTCACCTGCGCGTCCTATCCGGCGCGCGCGTTCGGCGTCCGGGCCGGGATGGCGCTGCGCACCGCCGAGCGCAAATGCCCGCAGGGTGTGTTCCTGCCCTTGGACATGGTCAGCTACGAGGAGGCGTCGGACGAGGTCATGTCGCTGCTGCGGACCTTCCCCGGCCGCGTCGAGGTGTGGGGCTGGGACGAAGCGTTCCTCGCCGCCGACACCGACGATCCGGAGGCGCTCGCCCGCGAAATCCGCAGCGCTATTGAGCAATTGGAGCTCACCTGCTCGGTCGGCATCGGCGATAACAAGCTCACGGCCAAGCTCGCCACCGGGTTCGCCAAGTCCACCGGCAAATCCGCCGACGGACCGGCCGCCGACGAGGGCGCGGCCGCGGGCATCTTCCGCCTCACCGCCGAGAACTGGACCGAGGTGATGGCGCATCGTCCGACGAATGCGTTGTGGGGCATAGGATCTCGGATCGCCACCCGCCTCGCCGACCTCGGCATCACCACCGTCGCGGACCTGATGGCCGCCGACCGGCACCGGCTCGCGGCCGAGTTCGGCCCGAACACCGGTCCCTACCTCTGGGTGCTCGGCCACGGCAAGGGCGACACCGACGTCACCACCGAGCCGCGAATCCCACTGGGCCGCAGCAAGTCGGAGACCTTCCCGCACGATCTGACCGACCCCGCGCAGATCCGCGCCCAGGTGGCTCGCCTGGCCACCGAGGTCGCCGAGGAGATGGCCGCGGCGGGCCGGCTCGGCACCCGCGTCTCGGTCACCGTCCGTACCAACACCTTCTACACCCGCAGCAAACAGGAGAAACTGCCTGCGCCCACCATCGACCCCGTCGAGATCGCCGAGACCGCCCTGCGCATCGTCGACCGCTTCCCCCTGGACCGCCCCGTCCGGCTGCTGGGCGTGCGCCTCGAACTGGTTCCGGAGTAGAACCGCCCGCGCACGGCGGGGCCGCGCGGGTCCGGGCCGACGCTCGTATGCTCGTCGCATGGAGTTCTGGGCGATGGTGGCGCACGAATCGGATAGCGGGATCGTTCTGACCAAGCAGGAGGTCGGGGAGGATTTCCTCGGCCAGGGCGAGGTGACGATCAAGGTGCACTTCTCCAGCGCGAACTATAAGGACGGGCTGGCGATCACCCCGGGCGGCGGGGTGGTGCGCAAGTACCCGATCATTCCCGGCATCGACATCACCGGCGAGGTCGTCTCGTCCGAGGACGACGACTTCGCCCCCGGTGACCTGGTGGTGGCGCACGGCTACGACATCGGCGTCGCACACAACGGCGGGTTCGCCGAGTACGCCCGGGTGCCCGCCGACTGGGTGGTGAAGCTGGACGGCCTGAGCCCGCGCGACGCCGCCGCGCTGGGCACCGCGGGTTTCACCGCGGGACTGAGCGTGCAAGCCCTGCTCGATCGCGGCATCACCCCGGAGACGGGCGCGGTGCTGGTCACCGGCGCGACCGGCGGGGTGGGCAGCGTGAGCATCGACATCCTGTCCGGCCTCGGTTACGAGATCGTCGCCTCCACCGGTAAGACCGACGCGGGCGAGCTGCTGAGCGAGCTCGGCGCCAACGAGGTCATCGGCCGCTTGCCCGAGGACCCGGACGCGAAGCCGCGTCCGTTGAACAAGGCGCGTTGGGCCGCCGCGATCGACAGCGTCGGCGGCAAGTCGCTCGCCCACATCCTCAGCGCCATCGGCTACGGCGGCACCGTCGCGGTGAGCGGCCTGACCGGCGGTTCCGGCCTGCCCACCACCGTGCTGCCGTTCATCCTGCGCGGGGTCGCGCTGCTCGGCATCGACTCCGTGTTCGTCCCGATCGAGAAGCGCCGCGAGCTGTGGACCCGGCTGGCCAATGAGCTACGCCCGCAACATCTCTCGTCGCTCACCCGGTTCGCCTCGATCACCGACGCGGCCGAGGTGCTGAACTCCATCCAGAACGGCAGCCATACCGGGCGGACCGTCTTCAACGTTCTCGGCGAGTTCTGACAGACGCACTGAAGGCCGGCTCGATCAGGATCGAGCCGGCCCTTCGGTCCAGGCCTACTCGGCGAGCGCGGGCTCTTCGACTGGCTCTGCCTGCGTGGTCTTACCCCGCATGACGAACAGGGCGACCAGCGCGCCCGCCAGGATTCCGGCCCCGCCCGCCAGGAAACTGACCGACATGGCGGTACTGAAGGCCTCCCGCGCGGTCGCCACCAACCCGGTGTCGCCTGAGGCCAGCGCCAAGGCGTCGCCGATCGACTGCCGGGCCGCCGCCGGGGCCGAGTCCGGCATGGCGCCGGTGTAAGCGCTGGACAGCACGCTGCCGAGCACCGCGATGCCCAGGGCCGCGCCCGCCTGCTGGATGGTGTCGTTCAGCGCCGACCCGACGCCGGCCTGCTCCTGCGGGACCGCGCCCATCAGCGCGGCGATGGCCGCGGGCTGCGCGAGCCCGGCTCCGGCGCCGAGCACGACCAGCGCGACGGTGAGCACGCCGAAGCCGCTGTCCGCGCCCAGACCGGCCAGCAGGCCGAGGCCGACGGCGGAGACGAGCATGCCGGTGACGGCGAGCGTGCGGTTGCCGACCTTGCCGCCGAGCCCGGCGCCCAGGCCGTTGAACGCGATGGAGGCGACCATCATCGGGATGAACGCCAACCCCGCCTCGGTCGGCGAGTAGCCGAGCACGAACTGCAGATACTGCGTGAGCACCAGCAGCAGACCACCGTTGGCCACCTGCACCAGCGTCAGCGACAGGCTGCCGCCCGCGAAATCGCGGTCGCGGAACAACTCCAGCGGCACCATCGGATGCGCGACGCGCCGCTCCCACACCAGGAACGCGACGAGGCTCGCGGCCGCGACGACCAGCGCGATCACCGTGGACGTGTGCTCGAAACCGCCCTTGGGGAACTCGATGATGGTCCACACCAGCGCGGTCATCCCGACCATGGACAGCACCGCACCCGGCACGTCCGGCTTGGTCCACGGGCCCTTCGACTCCGGCATGAGCGTGAGCGCGGCGACGATGGCCACCGCCGCGACCGGAACGTTGATCAAAAACGCCGCGCCCCACCAGAAGTGCGCGATCAGCACGCCGCCGAGCACCGGACCGCCCACCAGGCCGAGCACCGAGGCGGCACTCCAGAAGCTCATCGCCTTGCGCCGCTCCTCGGCGTCGAACACGGTGATCAGGATCGACAGCGTGCTCGGAAGCACCAGCGCGCCGCCGACGCCCATCACGACGCGGGCCACGATCAGCTCGACCGGACTCGACGCCAGCGTGGCGCCCAGCGAGGCGACGCCGAACAGGGCGAGGCCGACGATCATCACCCGCCGCCTGCCGAAGCGGTCGGCCAGGCTGCCCGAGGTGAGCAGCAGGCCCGCGAAGACGAGGATGTAGGAGTCCAGGATCCACTGGATGTCCTGGGCGCTCGCATGCAGATCCTCGGCGAGCACCGGCACCGCCACGGCGAGCACGAAATTGTCGATGACCAGGACGAGCGTGCTGAGGCACAGCACGATCAGGATCCACCAGCGTCTGGGATCGCGGGTCTCGATGGGGTTCATCGGTCACTCTCTTCTCACGGTGTTGCGTACGTTGTTCTTAGTCTGCGAACAATGTACGCATGCTTTTAGTGCGTTCGCAAGAGCGAACATCGTGCGCTACCCTGGTCGGCAACGGAAGGGAGGCGGTGTGGCCGTCGAGAAGCAGGTCGGATCGGTGTGGACGCGTCCGCGCAAGGGCAGGGAGCAGCCCGCGCTGACCAGGGAGCAGATCGTGGCCGAGGCCGTCGCGCTGCTGGATGCCGAGGGCATGGACGCGCTCACCATGCGCCAGCTCGGCGCCCGCCTGAACGCGGGCGCGACCTCGCTGTACCGGCACGTCGCCAACCGCGACGAACTCATCGAGCTGGTGGTCGACGAGGTGTACGGCGAGATCCGGGTGCCCGAGCTCGCCGACCCCGCGGCCTGGCGCACGGCCACCGAGGAGTGCGCGCAGAGCCTGCGCGCGATGATCCTGCGACACCCGTGGATGGCCTCGACCCTGGGCCAGGTCGGGCTGTCCTACCTGGGCCCGAATGTCATGCGGCTCAACGACGGCCTGGTCGGGCTGTTCGAGGCGGGCGGGTTCCCGGCGGCGGAGACGGGCGACGCCATCAGCGCGTTGATGAGCTACGTCGTCGGAATGGGCATCACCGAGGCGGCCTGGCTGGCCATGCTCGCCCGCTCCGGCCAGACGGAGCGGGAGTTCGTCGCCGACCTGCGACCCGCCGCCGAGGAGGCCGCCAAGGACTACCCGCGATTTCGCCAGGACGACTGGGACGACGACCCGGTCGAGCGGCGCGAGCGAAAATTCCGCTACGGCCTCGAGCGAGTTCTGGACGGACTCGCCACCCGCCGCGACGCGTAGCCCCCGCGCGAAATCCGCACTGGTACCTTGGCATTCGCACGCTTCCTGAGCGCCTTCAAGGGTGCGAATTCTGGGAGAAGGCGCGGATAGCCGACGTCAGTGCCAGGTGTGATCCGTGAGCGGTGTGCGCGGGCCGAACTTCGGCTTGTGCGCCTGGCCGCTGATCTCCAGCAGCCGAACCGCCCGATAACGGTGTGGCCGAAGCGGTTCCAGGTACTCGACCATCGTGTCGTCGTCGATCGGGTGGCCGAGCAGGGTCCAGCCGATGATGGCCGCGAGGTGGAAGTCGCCGACCGAGAGCGCGTCCGCGTCGCCGAACGCGCGCTGCGCGGTCTCGGCGGCGGTCCACACGCCGATCCCGGGGATCGTGCGCAATCGACGGGCGGCCTCGGCGGGGTCCACGCCGGACGCCCGTTCCAAGGAGCCGGCGACCCGGGCGGCCCGCACGATCGTCTGCGCCCGCTGCGGACCGACATTGGCGCGGTGGAACGCCCAGGACGGCACCCGCCGCCAGGTCTCGGCGTCGGGCGGCAGCCGAAGACCCTCCGGGGCGGGACCCGGAGCGGGATCGCCGAATTGACGCACCAGTTGCCGCCACGACCTGCGCGCCGAGATGGTGTGCACCTTCTGCTCGAGCACCGAGGGCACGAGCGCCTCGAGGACGAGGCCGGTGCGCAACATCCGCAATCCGGGGAAGCGTCGATGCGCCTCGACCAGTTTGGGGTGGTCCGGGGCGAAGCCGTCGGTGTCCTCGTCCAGGCACAGCATGTGGTCGAGGCCGTCGAGGAACTCCTCGGCGCCGGGACCCCAGGCCTGGCCGCGCACCGCGCACGGACCCGCCTGCGTCAGCCGGTAGGTGACGGGGCCGGAGGACATTCGGGAGGCGTGCCAGTGCGCGCCGTCGCCGGTTGTCTGGTGACACGGGTCGCCCGGGCCGCGGCGCAGCGGGGCGATGGTGCACGCCAGGTCGATCGGGCGGTCGGACGTGACGGTCCTGGCCAGGCCGGTCGGCTCCCCCACCGGCTCGACCGTCGCGTTACGCATCGCACCATTCTGCCCGACGGCTTCGCGCGGAATGCGTGCCGGTCACCGTCGATCGAGAAATTGGTCACACACAACACATTTCACCGCTATTCGATACCGAATGCGCATGACCGCGCGTGGCCGGTATTTTGTAACGCGAAGAATGCATGTGGCGATATTGGTTCCGATCGGCAAACAGCTGGCAGTCGCCACACGGAGGTATCGAATGATCACCAACTTGCTCAACTGGTTGCTCAACGCCTGGGGCGGTGTCTCCGCAGGCAGTTCGGGTTATCAGATTCCGCCCGGCACCCTGCCGTTCGGTAGCTGACCCGCCGCGCGCGCTCGCCGGGACCGCTGCCCCGGCGAGCGCGCGAAAGCCTCACCGCTCCAACAGGAATTGCGCGAGATGGCGTCCTCGGCGACCGGCCAGCTGCGCGGCCTGGGTGCGGCACGAGAAGCCGTCCGCGAGGAATATCGACTCGTCCTCGACGGCGCGAAGGGTCGGGAGCAGCCCGTTCTCCGCCACCGCGACCGAAATGTCGTAATGGTCCCGCTGCATTCCGAAGTTTCCCGCCAGGCCGCAGCAGCCCGTGACCTCAGTCACCTTGATTCCCATTGTGGTTAACAATTGGCGATCGGTCTCGAATCCGAGAATGGCGTGGTGATGACAATGCGGCTGAACCACCACCTTTCGGTCGGTTTGCCGGGGTGGCCGCCAGTTCGATTGTTCCGACAGGAACTCCGCGAGCGTGCGCACCGCCCGTGCCGTCGCCGCGGCGCGCGGATCCTCCGGTAGCAGTTCGGGCAGGTCCGACCGCAGCACCGCGGTGCAGGACGGTTCGAGGCCGACCACGAGGCCACCGCCGCGCACATGCTCGTGCACCGCGTCCAGCGTGGCGCGCAGCCGCGCGCGGGCGCCATCCAGCTGGCCGGTGCTGATCCAGGTCAGCCCGCAGCACACCCGGCGTTCGGGAATACGCACCCGGTAGCCGAGCGACTGCACCAATTCCACTGCGGCCAGCGCGATCTCGGGGTCGAAGGCGTCGGTGAAGGTATCGATCCACAGCATCACCTCGGGACGGTCCGCTTCCGTCGCAGCCGTGACGTCCAGGTCCCGCGCGGCCGTGTGGCCTTGCGTTGCGGTGCGGTCTTGCGTAGCTGTGTGGCCGAGATCCCGCCACATCCGGCGAAAACTACGGTCCGCCAGCCGCGGCACCTCGCGCCTCGGGTCGATTCCCGCCGCGCGCAACCCGATTCGGCGCAGCACCGCGTTGCCCGCCAGCGCGTTGGCGGTGCGCGGCAGCAGGGTCGCCAGCGCCAGCCAGCGCGGCAGCCAGCCGAGCGAGTAGTGATCGCGCGGACGGGGTCGGTGCCGATACCGGCGATACAGTGCCTCGGACTTGTAGGTGGCCACGTCCACTCCCGCCGGACAGTCGGACCGACATGCCTTGCAGGACAGGCACAGATCGAGCGACTCGGCGACCGCGGCGGACGACCACGGCAGCGCGCCGCGAACCACCTCCTGCAACACCCTGGCGCGGCCGCGGGTGCTGTCCTTCTCGTCCTTGGTGGCCAGGTAGGACGGGCACATGAAACCACCGGCGGCGCGGGTGTCGGCGCGGCACTTGCCGACGCCGACGCACCGGTGCACCGCGGTGCCGAGGTCGCCGCGGTCCTCCGGGAACGCGAAACCGCGCGCGACGGGGACCGGCGGCAGCCCGGCCAGCCGGAGATCGGCGTCGATCGGCCGCGGCTCGACCAGCACCCCGGGGTTGAGCACGTCGGCGGGGTCGAAAAGAGCCTTGTACCCGACGAATACGTCGAGCACGGAGCGGGAGTACATGAGCGAGAGCAGCTCCGAGCGGGCCCGTCCGTCGCCGTGCTCGCCGGACAGCGAACCGCCGTGGCGCACAACGAGTTCGGCGGCGTCGAACAGGAAGCGCCGAAAGCGTTGCGGCGCTTCGGCGATCGGCAGGTCGAGCCGCACGTGGATGCAGCCGTCGCCGATGTGGCCGTACAGCAATCCGTCCACCCCGTGCTCGCGGGTCAGGTCGGCGAAGTCGCGCAGGTAGGCGCCGAGTCGCTCCGGCGGCACCGCCGCGTCCTCCCAGCCGGGCCAGGCGGGCTGCCCGTCCGGCGTGCGTCCGGCCAGGCCCGCGCCGTCCGCGCGAATGTGCCACAGTGCCGCTGCGGCAGCGGGATCCGCGACGACGCGCGAGTCCAGCGCGTCTACCGAGCGGCGCAATCGTTCGGCCACGGCCAGCGCCTCGGCGGGAGTGTCGCCGCTGGTCTCCACGAACAGCCAGCCGCCCCCGCGCGGCAGCTCTGGCACGGTGCCGCGATGGGCGCGGACCGCGTCGACGAGCCGCGCGTCGATCCCCTCGACCGCGGTCGGCCCGCACGCCATCACCGCGGCGACATTGTCGGCGGCGGTGGCGATATCGGGATAGCCGAGCACGGTCAGCACCGCGGCCTTCGGCAACTCGACCAGCTCGACCGTCGCGTCGAGCAGCAGGCCGCAGGTGCCTTCGGACCCGACGAACGCCTTCGCGACCGCCGAACCGCGTTCTGGCAGAAGATGTTCCAGCCCGTAGCCGGATGCCTGGCGCTCGAAGCGCCCGAGATCGGTGCGCAAAGCCGCGAGGTGGGCGGCGGTGAACTCGGCCAGTCCCGGCAGCACCGACAGATCGTTCGCGAGCCTGCGCTCGGCGCCCGTTCCGTCGAGGATCCGCAGCTCCCGCACCGTGTCCGAGGTGCGGCCCCAGGCCACGGCGCGCGGACCGCAGGCGTTGTTGCCGATCATGCCGCCGAGCGTGCACCGGTTCTGGGTCGACGGATCCGGCCCGAACCGCAGGCCGTGTGGCCGCGCCGCGCGCTGTAGCTCCGACAGCACGACCCCGGGTTGCACCCGCGCGACCCGCGCCTGCGCGTCGATCTCGAGGATTCGATTCAGGTGTCTGCTGAAATCTAGGACCAGACCCGGCCCGATGGCATTGCCCGCGACCGAGGTACCCCCGCCGCGCGCCGTCACCGCCCAACCGTTCTCCCTGGCGAATTCGAGCGCGACAGCCACATCCGCGTCCGTGCGGGGAAAGACGACGGCCCGCGGTGGCACCCGATAGTTCGAGGCGTCCGACGAATACTCCGCCCGCCGCCGTTCCGACGCGTCGACCTCCCCGTCGAGCCTGCCACTGAGCGCTGCCACCACCCGGTCCTCGGTCACCCGGCCAGCCTAGGCCCGGACACCTGCTATGGCCGCGGTTCGCTGTGCGCGAAATCGTATGACCACCGGAAACGACTTGCTCTCAACCATTGTTGAGGTCTTAGTGTCGGTGCCGAGGTCTTTGATGGGTGGGGAGCGAGAGGGAGAGCGAACGTGAGTATCGAATCGGTGGCGTGGGGCCAGATCTACCGGCGGGCCAACGCGCCACAGGAGCAGCGGCGGTTCAGCCTGGCCACCGCCCGGCGCATCCTCCGCTTCGCCGCGCCGCATCGGCGCCGGATCGGGCTGTTCCTCCTGTTCAGCGTCGTGTCTGCGCTCCTCGCGGTGGCTACGCCGGTGCTGGCCGGCCGGGTGGTCAACGACATCGTCGGCGGTTCGGCGCCCCGGGTCGTGGTGAATCTCGCGCTGATCATCGCGCTGCTCGCCGTCTTCGACGCCGCACTCGGACTGGCGATTCGCTGGCTGTCCTCGCGCATCGGCGAGGGCCTGATCCTCGACCTGCGCACCGCCGTCTTCGATCACGTGCAGAAGATGCCGATCGCCTTCTTCACCAGGACGCGGACCGGCGCGCTGGTCAGCAGACTGAACAACGACGTGATCGGCGCCCAGCGCGCGTTCAGCGACACCCTGTCCGGCGTGGTCGCCAACCTGGTCACCCTCGCGCTCACCCTCGGCGTGATGCTCAGCATCTCCTGGCAGATCACCCTGCTCGCGCTGGTCCTGCTTCCGGTGTTCGTGCTGCCCGCCCGCCGCATGGGCAACCGGCTGGCCGACATGCAGCGCGAGGCGGCCAAGTTGAACGCCGCCATGAGCACCCAGATGACCGAGCGCTTCTCCGCGCCGGGCGCGACCCTGGTGAAGCTGTTCGGCCGCCCGCAGCAGGAATCCGGCGAGTTCGAGATCCGCGCGCGCCGCGTGCGCGACATCGGCGTGCGCACCTCCATGCTGCAGACCATCTTCGTCACCTCGCTCACCTTGGTCTCGGCGCTGGCCGTCGCCCTCGTCTACGGGCTCGGCGGTTGGTACGCGCTGCGCGGACAGTTGGACGCGGGCGCCGTCGTCGCGCTGTCGTTGCTGCTCACCAGGCTGTACACACCGCTGACCGCGCTGGCCAGCGCCCGGATGGAGGTGATGGCCGCGCTGGTGAGCTTCGAGCGGGTCTTCGAGGTCCTCGACCTGAAACCGCTCATCGAGGACGCCCCCGGTGCAGTGGCGGTGCCGGCCGGCCCGGTCGCCGTCGAGCTGGACAACGTGACCTTCGGCTACCCGTCCGCCGACAAGGTGTCGCTGGCCTCGCTGGAGGACGTCGCGACCCTGGACACCCGCGGCGGCGTCGACGTGCTGCACAACGTCTCACTGCGCGCCGAGCCGGGCCAGCTCGTCGCGCTGGTCGGTTCCTCGGGCGCGGGCAAATCCACTGTCGCCCAGCTGGTTTCGCGGCTCTACGACGTGGACTCCGGTGCCGTCCGGCTGAACGGAACCGACGTGCGCGACCTGACCACCCAGTCGATCCGGGAGACCGTCGGCCTGGTCACCCAGGACGGGCACTTGTTCCACGACACCATTCGAGCGAACCTGCTGCTCGCCCGTCCGGAGGCGCAGGAGGCGGAGCTGTGGGACGCGTTGCGGCGGGCCAGGCTGAGCGATCTGGTCGAATCCCTGTCCGACGGACTGGATACCGTGGTCGGTGAGCGCGGCTACCGGCTCTCCGGCGGTGAACGTCAGCGGCTCACCATCGCCCGCCTGCTGCTCAAGCAGCCGCGCGTCGTCATCCTCGACGAGGCCACCGCTTCGCTGGACTCGACCTCGGAAGCCGCTGTGCAGGAAGCGCTCTCGGAGGCGCTCGACGGCCGGACCGCACTGGTGATCGCCCACCGCCTGTCCACCATCCGCGCCGCCGACTTGATCCTGGTGATGGAGGACGGCCGAATCATCGAGCGCGGCACGCACACTCAGTTGCTGGCGGACGAGGGCCGCTACGCCGAGCTGTACCGGACCCAGTTCGCCGACGAACCGGTGACGGCGGCCGCCTGATCGGGCACCGGCTCCGGGGGCGTGATGTCTCCTCCGGAGCAGGAACCGGTCGGCACCGACGCACCCGAATCGATGGGCGACCAGGGCGGCTCGCCGGGCTTCGATCCGGTCGGCCTCCTGCGCCCGGCCGACACCGCGGACGAAGCTGCGCGCGAATGCCCGCGCGCACCAAGCGATCCGGTCTCGACGAGCGTCGTCACCGCTGACGAGTTACGCGCGATCGAACCGTTGATCCGGACCGACGACCGTCGCGGCGTTGGAACCCGGCTCGGGCGTGACCGGGCCCAACGGCGCGTTCTACGGATTCGCCTTAGCGCCGACCCAGCCGCGCCTACTGGCTCGGCTGATCGGCGTAGCAGGTGGTGTCTTCCACGGGCAGCGTGCCCGTGCCGAAGTAGGTGTTGATCGCGTCGTTCACGCAGGTGCTCAGGCCAGGTCGAAATGTCATGTGGATCCGCACATCCTGCAGCGTGACCAGCCGCGAGCCGGACATGTCCTGATGAAGCGCGACGGCGTGGGCGTAGGGCGTCCTCGGGTCGCCCGTCGAGTTCAGGATGAGCGCGGGCACCGTGTTGCGCACGACGGTGGCCGGCTCGACCGGCGGCGCCCAGAACGCGCACGGCTGAATATTGCCCGCCATGGCGCCGAACACCGGCTGGCCGGCCCGGGTCTCCTCGATATTGCGCCAGTACCAGCCCGGATCCCGCGGCACCCCGACGTCGCCGCAGGCGATCTGCGCCAAGGTCGAGTCCTCGCCGTCGCGCAGCGCGGACACGATCGCGCTGAGCCACGGGGCGCGCGCCTTGATCGGCGGCCCGCCCGCCGCGTCGGCCAGCTCGCGCACGACATCGGCGAGCTTCTCGTTCAGTCGGAAGTTCATCAGCATCCCGTGCAGCACGAACGGCAGCCAGTGATCGTCGACGGCGAAGTCGTCGACGACGATCGGCTGCCGCGCGGCGGTTCGCACCAGGTTCTCCACGGTGGCCCGCACCAGCTGCGGCGTCGCGCCGAGTCGGTAGGTGTCGTCCTTCGTCGCCGCCCAAGCCGCCCATTCATCCAGCGCGCGCTCGTCCGCCGGGCCCCAATCCTGAACCAGCCCTTCCCAATACCGGTCCGGGTCGATCGCGCTGTCCAGCACGATCCGTCCGCTGCGCTCCGGGAACATCTGCGTGAACACCGCGCCGAGGAAGGTGCCGTAGGACAGCCCGAAATAGTCGATCTTCGGCTCGCCGAGCACGCCGCGCACGACATCAATGTCCCTGGCGGTATTGCGAGTGGTGAACTGCCGCATCTGCTCGGGGTCGTGGATCAGGCAGCCCGCGGCCATGCCCGCCGACTGCACGGTGTCGTGCACGAAGCCGAGCGGATCCAGACCCGCCGAGCGGATCATCTCGCCGACCGGCCAGCCGCACCGCGGGCTGCGCCCCGACTCGCCGACCCCGCGCGGATCCATCCCGATCAGGTCGTGGGTCGCCAGCACCTCCGGCGACAGGACATCGCCGAGCAGGTCGATGCTGTCCAGTCCCTCGCCGCCGGGACCGCCGGGATTGGCCAGCAGAATTCCTTGGCGCCGAGCGGGATCCGCGGCTTTCACCCGGGAGATCGCCACGGTCATGGTCCGGCCGTCCAGCCGCCCGTAGTCGAGCGGCACCTGCACGTCGGCGCACTCGCCGCCCGCCTTGTCCAGATTCTCGATGCCGCACGGCTGCCAGTGCAGTTGCTGGCCGTAGAACCGTTCCAGGCCTGCCGGGCGCGCCTCGTCACCCGGCGCGGCGCTGCCGAACCCGGGCACCACGGCGAGCGCCGAAATCGCCAGAACCGCCACCGACCGCCGAACCACCCGCACCAACAACAGCATCGCCTCTCACGTATTCCGTCGCGCAGAGAACGGTAGCGGATCGGCCCGGCGTCGACAGGTACGAGCGGCAGACCCGGAAGCGGCAGCCCGCATAACCACGGAGAGCGCGCGAACGCCGCCGATCAGGCCCGGCGGCTCGAGTGGCAGGCCCGAATCGGCAGCCTGCGATACCACGGATGACCAGCGAATGCCGCCGTGAGCCTCTGCGGCGTGAGCGGCAGGCCGGATGCGGTGGCTCCGTGACCATGAATGGCCGAGTGAGCGCCGCGAATTGGGCGCAGTGGCGTGAGTGTGCGGCTTGGAGGCGGCAGACCGCGTAATTCGGAGGCTCGAGCGCCGCCTACGAGGCCCAGTGCTGCGAGCGTCCAGCGCACGGGCGGCAGTCTCGACCGCGCAGGGGCAGCGAGCGCCCGGCGATCAGGCTCATCGGGGTGAAAGTTCGGCTCGGAGGCGGCAGCCCGGGTAATCCCAGGGCTGCCGCCGATGAGGCTCAGCGGCGTGAGCATCACTCCTGGAGGCGGCGTCCCGCGTCACAGCGGAGGGCCGGCGAGCGCCGCCGATGAGTTCCGGCGGCATGGCATCAAGACCCGCGGGCGGTGCCTTGCGTGACCGCGGCGGGCCGGCGAGCGCGGCCGGATCAGGTCCTGCGGCGTGAGCGTCAGGCCTGGAGGCGGTAGCTCACGTGGCCACGGAGGCCCGCGAACGCCGCGAATCACGTTCGGCCAGCGTCTATTTCAGGATGGCAACGCGCGCTGGTCGAGCACGCACCTGCCCGCCTCGACCAGGGTGGCCCGCGCCCGGCGGCGCACCAGGCACCGGTCGACGGTGCAGTCGAGATGCAATTGCATTGCGGCGTGGGCCTGTTCGATGTTCAGCACGCCGGGATCGGCGCCGCAGGCGAGCATGGCGGCGACATGCATGTTCAGGTTCGTGAGTTGCATCAGGCGACCCCTACCGGGTGCGCCGCCGCGGTCCGTCGATGTCGGGTGGGCGCGGGCGGCTCCGGCCAGGAGGATTGCCGCACGGCCATGCCGACGGCCTCGAGCGCGGTCAGCCCGACCTCGTCGGCGAGCTCGCTGACCAGATCGAGCAGCGTCGGCACCACCTCGGCAACCCGCAGCGCGGCGACCGCCTGGTCGCAGGTCAGGGTGCGGCCGGGCAGGTAGGAAACCACCCAGCTCCCGTGTCCGACGCTGCGCGCGCGATGCGCGGTGAGATCGCTGGTCATCAAGGACGACGCAATGACATGTACAGCCATGACTCCTCGTTCCTGCGGGCGACTCTTCTCGTGTGCCCGGAGGCTTCGCGGAACTACGCCGGGGAGGGCGTTCGAACCGTCCGGGCATACTTCCAGCACACCATTGGCGGCCGCCCAAAACAACGCCCGCGATGGATAACCAGAGATTTCTCGCGAATTCCCAGCACGAAAACCGCTCGGGAGGGGAGGATTCTCCATAGTGGACGAAAGAGCCCGCTGCCCAAGCGAAGTGACGGGGAACCGAGCTTGCTGGTTGCCCCCGAAAAGTCCCGGGTGAGCAGCAGAACACAGAACGGAGCGTGCTGTGTCAGCGAGTTCGGCAAGAGCGTCGGCGAGTGTGTCAGCGGGCTCGGAGCGAGCGCACGGCGGCCTCGACAGACCGACCGGTACCGAGAGCGCCTCCTCCACCCTCCCGCGCAGGCAACTCGGCAGATACCTGCGCGACTGGCGCACCCAGGCGGGCCTCACCATCGCCGAGGCCTCGCGCCTGATGGAGTGGGGCGCAAGCACTTTGCAGCGCCTGGAGAAAGGCCAGGCCGATCGCATCCGCACCATCGACATCCAGGAGCTGTGCCGTATCTACGGCATCCACGACGACCTGGCCGACGGGCTCAAGGGCCTGGCCCAGCAGGCGGCGGTCAAGAGCTGGTGGCACGCCTACGGCGACCTGATTCCCGAGAACTTCGATGTGTACGTGGGTTTGGAGGCTTCGGCCCAGCAACTGCGTTCCTATCACCCCGAATTGGTGCTCGGACTCCTGCAGACCGCGGATTACGCCAGGGCCCTGCACCGTCTCGGCTACCCGGACGATTCGGAGACCGAATCGGAGCGGCGCGTCCAATTACGTCTGCAACGCCAGGCCTTGATCACCAGGCGGGTGTCGCCCGCGACGGTTGCCGTGGTGTTGCACGAGTCGGTCCTGCGCCGCGTGGTCGGCGGCGCTAAGGTGATGGCGGCCCAGCTACGACATCTCGCGGATTTGAGCACCAGCGACAATGTCTCCGTGCGTATTCTGCCGTTCGCGGCCGGTATTCCGCTCGGAGATTCCACGGGCCCGTTCACCGTGCTGGAGTTCGGCACCGACGGTAAGGGGCACCCGATCGAGCCGCCCGTGGTGTACGTGGAGGGTTTCACCGGAGATCTGTATCTGGAAAGACCGGTCGATGTACGGCGTTATCGCCTGGCGCACGAAAGCCTGCAGGACGCCGCGCTGGATACGCGAGCCAGCAGGCAACTGCTGCGGCAGGTGGCCAAGGAGTTCTCGGCCTGAGAATCGATCGCATTGCGGCACAACGTTTTACGTTCACAGCCGGGTGGCGGGCGATGGCCGCGCCATTTTCCGCGCCCGGCTCCGACAAAGGAGTTGTTCTCGTGAGCATCAACAGCGGCGCGAATGTCGACCTGTCCGGCGCGACCTGGCGCAAGGCCGGCGAGGGCACGGGGCAGGACAGTGTCGAGGTCGCCATGCTGGCCGACGGTCACGTCGGCCTGCGCGACGGCAAGAATCCCGATGGCCCCGCGCTGGTTTTCACGCCCGCGGAGTGGGCGGCGTTCACCGCGGGAGTGCACGACGGCGAGTTCGACCGTCCGGAGTAGAACACAGCGCCGCCTGACAAATAGTGGGACCACGCCCGGACGGCCGGGCTCGAGTTTCGCTTGCATAACAATCGGGTAGCCCACTTATTGTGGACCGTGGGCTCAAAGGTTCCCACTCCCGGTACAAGAAATTGCGGCCCGGAGATTGGGTGGAATGGCTGATCGTCGCGCTGCTTTTCGCGGTGACGGCGGTCGGGCTGTTCATCCTGACCGGCTCGCTGGTGCCGTCGCTGTTCATCGGTGTGCTCGTGGGCGTCGTCGCGGTCGGAGTGGTGGCGATGCTGTAAAGCCGAGCGCCCTCCGTCCGGGTTCGTCCGGCCGGAGGGCGCTCGTCAGCGTCGAAAAACTTGTCAGCGTCGAAACAGCTTGTTGCCCAACCACACCAGCGGATCGTATTTATGATCCGCCACGCGCTCCTTCATCGGGATCAACGCATTATCGGTGATCTTGATATGTTCGGGGCACACCTCGGTGCAGCACTTGGTGATATTGCACAGCCCGAGCCCCTGCTCGTCCTGGGCCAGGTCGCGGCGATCGGCGACGTCGAGCGGGTGCATCTCCAGCTCCGCGATCCGCATGAGGAATCGAGGACCCGCGAACGCCGTCTTGTTCTCCTCGTGGTCACGCACCACGTGACAGGTGTTCTGACACAGGAAGCACTCGATGCACTTGCGGAACTCCTGTGAGCGCTCCACATCGACCTGCTTCATCCGGTAGTCACCCGGCTTCAGATCCGCGGGCGGCGTGAAAGACGGTATTTCCCTTGCCTTCTGGTAATTGAAGGACACGTCGGTGACCAGGTCCCTGATCACCGGGAAGGTGCGCATGGGGGTCACGGTGATGACCTCGGCCTCGGTGAAGGTGGACATGCGCGTCATGCACAGCAGCCGCGGCCGCCCGTTCACCTCGGCCGAACACGACCCGCACTTGCCCGCCTTGCAGTTCCAGCGCACCGCCAGATCGGGCGCCTGCGTCGCCTGCAGCCGGTGGATGATGTCGAGCACCACCTCGCCCTCGTTCACCGGCACGGTGAAATCGTGCAGCTCACCGCCGTCGAGGTCGCCGCGCCACACGCGGAATTTGGCGTCGTAACCCATCGCTACGCCTCTCGCTCTGTCGATTTCCCGGCCGACGCCGGATGCGCGGCGATCTCCTCCGGGGTGTAGTACTTCTCGAGCTCGCCGAGGTCGAAGAGGGCGAGCAGTTCCGGTCGCATCGGGACCTGTTCCTTCGGCGTCACAGTGACGGCGGGGATGGGCTCCCCCGCAGAGTTCGGATCCACCGCGCAGACGAGCAACCTGTGCCGCCAGTCGGGGTCCATCGACGGATGATCGTCGCGCGTGTGCCCGCCGCGACTCTCGGTGCGCAGCAGCGCCGCCTTCGCCACGCACTCGCTGACCAGCAGCATGTTCTCCAGGTCGAGCGCGAGGTGCCAGCCCGGATTGAACTGGCGGTGCCCCTCGACGGTGACCTGCTTGAACCGGTTGCGCAGTGCCTCGAGCCGGGTGAGCGCCTCCTGCACCTCGTGCTCCTTGCGGATGATGCCGACCAGGTCGTTCATCGTCTGCTGCAGGTCGGTGTGCAGGGTGTACGGGTTCTCGCCCGCCCCCTCGGAAGGCGGATCGAACGGTGCCAGAGCGACTTTCGCCGCCGCGGTGATGTCGGCGTCGGAGACCGCGGGGCGCTGGTCGAGCTGCTCCACGTACGCGGCGGCGCCGAGCCCGGCCCGGCGGCCGAACACCAGCAGGTCCGACAGCGAGTTGCCGCCGAGCCGGTTGGAGCCGTGCATGCCGCCGGAACACTCACCGGCGGCGAACAATCCGGGCACCGTCGCCGCCCCGGTGTCGGGGTCGACCTCGATCCCGCCCATCACGTAGTGACAGGTCGGGCCTACCTCCATCGGCTCGGCCGTAATGTCCACGTCCGCAAGCTCTTTGAACTGGTGGTGCATGGACGGCAGCCTGCGCTTGATCTCCTCGGCCGGCATGCGCGAGGCGATGTCGAGGTAGACGCCGCCGTGCGGAGTGCCGCGACCGGCCTTGACCTCCTCGTTGATCGCGCGGGCGACCTCGTCGCGCGGCAGCAGGTCGGGGGTGCGGCGCGCGGAGTCGTTGTCGCGCAACCACTGATCGGCCTCCTCCTCGGTCTCCGCGTACTGCCCCTTGAAGACCGGCGGGATGTAGTCGAACATGAACCGCTTGCCGTCGGTGTTCTTCAGCACCCCGCCGTCGCCGCGCACACCCTCGGTGACCAGGATGCCCTTGACGCTCGGCGGCCAGACCATGCCGGTCGGGTGGAACTGCAGGAACTCCATGTTGATCAGCGTCGCCCCGGCCCGCAGTGCGAGCGCGTGGCCGTCGCCGGTGTACTCCCACGAGTTGGAGGTCACCTTGTACGACTTGCCGATGCCACCGGTCGCCAAAACGACTGCGGGCGTTTCGAACAGGATGAACCGGCCGGACTCGCGCCAGTAGCCGAACGCGCCGGAGATCCGGTCGCCGTCCTTGAGCAGCTCGGTGATGGTGCACTCGGAGAAGACCTTGATGCGCGACTCGTAGTCGCCCGTCGCCGCGTAATCCTCCTGCTGCAGCGAGACGATCTTCTGCTGCATGGTCCGGATGATCTCCAGGCCGGTGCGGTCGCCGACGTGGGCGAGGCGCGGGTAGGTGTGCCCGCCGAAGTTGCGCTGGCTGATCCGGCCGTCGGCGGTCCGATCGAACAGCGCCCCATAGGTTTCCAGCTCCCACACCCGGTCGGGTGCCTCCTGGGCGTGCAACTCGGCCATGCGCCAGTTGTTGAGGAACTTGCCGCCACGCATCGTGTCCTTGAAATGCGTCTGCCAGTTGTCCTTTTCGTTGGCGTTGCCCATCGACGCCGCACAGCCGCCCTCGGCCATTACGGTGTGCGCCTTGCCGAACAAGGATTTGCACACCACCGCGACGGAGTGGCCGTGTTCTCTGGCCTCGATCACCGCGCGCAATCCTGCGCCACCGGCCCCGATGACGACGACGTCGTACTTGTGCCGTTCCACTTCTGGCATGGCCGCGAATACTCCTGGGGTTGGGGCGGATCAGTTGATGAACCGCAAGTCCGAAATCGTGTCGCTGGCCACCAACATGACGTAGAAGTCGGTCAGCACGAGGGTGCCGAGGGTGGTCCAGGCCAGCAACATGTGCCGGGTGTTCAGCTTGGAGACCTGGGTCCAGAACCAGTAGCGCACCGGGTGCGCGGAGAAATGCTTGAGCCGCCCGCCCGCGATATGCCGGCACGAATGGCACGACAGCGTGTAGGCCCACAGCAGGATCACGTTGACCCACAGCACGATATTGCCGAGGCCGAACCCGAAGCCGCCGTCCTTGCCGTGGAACGCGGCGATCGCGTCGTAGGTGTTGATCACCGAGACCACGATGGCCACGTAGAAGAAGTAGCGGTGCGCGTTCTGGATGATGAGCGGCAGCCGGGTCTCGCCGGTGTACTTGGCGTGCGGCTCGGCGACCGCGCAGGCCGGCGGGGAGAACCACACGGCTCGGTAGTAGGCCTTGCGATAGTAGTAGCAGGTCAGCCGGAAGCCGAGCAGGAACGGCAGCACCACGAAGCCGAGCGGCAGGATCGCGGGCAGCTCGCCGAACGGCGTGCCGAAGTGGCTGGAGCCCTCGACGCACGAGGTGCTCAGGCACGGGGAGTAGAACGGCGTCAGGTAGTGGTAGTCCGGAACCCAATATGCCGTTCGCACATAGGATCTGATCGTCGCGTAGATGACGAACGCGGCGAGTCCGAGCACGGTGATCGCCGGTGGAACCCACCAGCGATCGGTGCGCAGTGTGCGTTCGGAGATTCGAGCCCTGGTCCTGCTGAAGACTCCGGTCCCCGTCTCCGGGGTGGTGGTCGGTGCGGCACTCACTGGTAAATGCCTCGCTGATCTGCTGTGCGGGTGGTCATCGTTACCTCCGCAATCGAATGTGATGCCCAGCACCATACGACACCCCGGCTATCGCTCGAGCGCGGTCCCGGCATTCCAGACCCACCCGGATGCCCGTGATTTGCGCCACATCCGAAGTCGCCGCAACAGTGACGGTCGAGTGGTGAACGAACCGCTAACTCCGCGAACTCGGCTGCATCCGAACACCATTCGGGGGCCGTCGGAGTAAGCGAAACTCGACGTCGAAATCCCGACGCGCTGTTTGTCATACGACGGCAACATATTTGTGGTCCGCTTGCCCGAGATGTACCCGTTGACGTGCGCTGATGTCTGCGTCGCGGCGGCAGGCAGGAGCGGGCCCCGCGCGCAGAACGCCGAGCGTCGCCGGTGCGCCGCGGCGCTCGGCCGGGGGAAGGAGTACAGGGATGAGACGAGCCGCGATCGTCGCGCCGATCCGCACGCCGAGCGGGATCGAGGGGGGTGCGCTGTCGGGTATGCCGCCGCATTGGCTGGCCTCGACGGTGCTGGCGGCGGTGCTCGAACGCTCCGGGATCGATCCGCCGCGCATCGAGAATGTCGCGCTGGCAGGTCTCGACGGAAGTCCGGCCGGCGCCCTGGAATTGAGCGAGCTCGCCGTGCACGGCGCGGGTCTACCGTCCTCAGTGCCTGGCTTCCTGACCGATCAGCGCCGCGGCAGCGGGCTACCGGCGGTGCTCACCGCGGCCATGATGGTGCAGACGGGCGCCGCCGACGTGGTGGTGGCGGGCGGCGTGGAGTGCGCCGCGGATAACGCTGGCCGCCAATGGAACTCGGCCGGTCCCGCCGACGTCCTGAACGCCGAGCAGCTGGCTCGCCGGTACGGCATCGGCCGGGCCGAGGCGGATGAATTCGCGGTGGCCAGCCATCGCAAGGCCGCGCGCGCTTGGCGGCAGGGCCGCTTCGCCGCGGAGGTGATCCCGGTCGGGGTGGTGGACGAGTCGGGGCGGGCCGGCCTCGAAGGGACCGGGGGACATCGGATTCTGCGTGACGAGGGCCTGCTCGACGACGTCTCCACCTACACCTTGGCCGCGTTGCGGCCGCTACTCGCTAACGGCGTGGTCACCACGGGAAATATGAGCGCCCATCGGCACGGCGCGGCGGCCTGCCTCGTCGTGGCGGAGGACCGGCTCGCCGAGTTCGGCCTCACCCCGATGGCGTATCTGGTCGGCTGGGCCACCGCCGGATGTGCCTCGGAGCCAGCGGCTCTCGGCGCGGCGCCCGCGGTCGCCAAGCTGCTCGGCCGGACCGGAATCACGCTGGACGACATCGACCTGGTGGAGGTGAACGAGGGGTTCGCGGTGGAGGTGTTGGCACTGGCCCGGGAGTGGGATCTCGATCCCCGCGACCGGCTCAATGTGAACGGTTCGGCGATCGCCCTGGGTCATCCGGTCGGCGCCACCGGCCTGCGAATCATGACCACCATGCTGCACGAACTCGCCCGTCGTGGTGGTGGCCTCGGTCTCGAGGTGATGACGCTCGGGCACCACCACGGCATTGCGGCGCTGTTCGAATCGGCCGGGTCCGACCCCGTCACCGAGGCTCCGCGCGGCGCGCGGTTCCACGGGGCCCGCCCGGCGCGACGCTTCGGCCGCCACCGCGCCTGACCATGCGCACAAGACTTCGCGGACCCGCCGGCATGGACGGGCCCGCGAAGGTCTCGAGTTACTTGGTCCTGGGGCGGGAGTGGAAGCCCAGGCCCTCGTCCTGTGCGCCCATCCAGGCCGCCTCGTCGGACTTGCTGTCCGGGACGTAGATGGTGTCCTGCTGGCGGCGGCGCACCTCCGGCGGCGGGGACTGCTCGAGCTCGTCGGCGTCGATGACGAGCCGTTCGAGATCGTTCTCCAGCCGTCGCATTATGTTGGCGTCACCGTAGTGGGCCCGCAGTGCGCCGATGGATTGCCGGAGCTGGCCGACCGTGTAGCGGAGTTCCGCGATTTCGCTGCGTGTCATCGATACCTCCTGTGTTCCTGGCAGACATGCGAACTCGGTGGGTAACGGGAACTTCCATGGTCTGCCTGGAAGCGCGCTGCACCAAGCCGTGTGACTCACCACACAACGTGATCTTTAACACAGTACCGAAAGAATTCGGATCTGGCTCGTCACCTGCCGAAATTCGGCAGTTCGCCCAATTGTTGCTCGTGCCAGCTGGCCGCGCCTGGTGCGAACCGCCGAGCGGGTGCCTCGGGTGATCGGCGCCCGCCCAGCATTCACCCGGCGACGGCGTACTCCGGCCCCTGTCCGCTCAGCCCGGCGACGACCTGGTCGACCAGTCCGACGATCGACAGCGCGACCTCCTCCGCCCGTTCGAAGATCACGCTGTGTCCCGCCCCTTCGAGCGGAACCAGTCGCGAACCGGCGAGTTGGGAGGCAAGCACCACCGAGTGCGTGAAAGGCACCACGATGTCCGCGGTGCCCGCGAGCACCAGCGCCGGGATGGCGCCGAGGTGTGGCAGTGTCGCCGTCTCGTCGAAGGCGATCAGCGAGGCGAGGAAGCTGGACATGGTCAGCAGCGGCGTGTCGTTCAACATGGCGGTGGCGACCGCGACCATGCGCGGATTCACTTTTCGGGTACCGGAGTTAGCCGCCCGGATGATCGGCTCGAAAACGCGGCGCGACAACCGTTTCGAACCCTGCATCACCCGCGGCGCGCGCACCACGGCCACCTGCAGCGAGTTCACCGCCCGGCGCTTCAGGAACCGGCCGAGCCCCACCTCCGTGATCCCGTTCGCCGCCCCCGCGATCAGGCCGACGCCGACGACGCGCGTACCGATCGTCTCCGGGAACAGCCGGGCGTAGGCGAGCACCACCATCGCGCCCATCGAGTGTCCGACCAGGATCACCGGCCCCGTCGGCGCGACCGTCCGCAGCACCGTGTCGAGATCGCGCCCGAGCTGGTCGATGGTGTACGTGACCGGATCGGCCTGGCCGGACTCGCCGTGCCCGCGATGGTCGTAGAACACCATCCGCGTCTCCGCCCCCCACCGGCGCAGCAGTTGGTCGCGCAGGAACGACCACGATTCCGTCCGCAGACAGTGCCCGTGGGCGAACACCACGGTCATGGCGGCGGAGTCGGAGCCGAAGACGCGCACCGAGATCGGCACCCCGTCCTCGGCCGACACGGTGACACGGTGGCCGTCGTAATCGGCGGCGCAGCGGGCGATCGTCGTGGACATGACGTCCTCCTGTGGAGGGTGCATCCAAACGGAGCGTTCTTGCCCGGTTGTCGACATACATTTCCCCCGCGTTACCACCCCATACCCCCCGTTACGCACAAGTTGTCCAACCGACGCACGGGAGGCACCCGACACCACCCTCCTCTGTCGTCAGGAATCTCTACACCTCTATTTGATGAGAGCTAGAGGTTCGTAGAGACTCCTGGTCGGTGGTGTCTCCGCCTGCTCGGAGAATCCATTGGTCTGCCTAGTTTGTGCCCGGTCTCGCGAACATGTCCGTGGTGATGCAACTAATCTATGCGAATCTAGCGCTTTCCCTATTGGCATAAAGATTCTAAAGCAGGCCGCGCGGGAAGGCTATTTGCCGAAGGTCTCGAATCGCCGAATGCAACGTTCATACAATGCGTGGAGGGAGAAAATCAGCATGAAATAGATCGGAATCGACAGTATTTCCCAGTTCTCATTCCGAGTGGTCAAGGCCGCTGCCACCGCCACCGCGGCATATGACGCGAAGAATGCACCGCGCACCGCGGTACGAACGTGTCCTTCAGGGGGCCGACGTCGGCAGACGGCGATCGCCGACAGCGCCACCACCAATGCCGCACCGATCGCAAGGCGCTGCACCACACCAACTCCCGCATACTCCCCGACGAAGGTGAACAGAAGTCCACACCCGACCAGACAGGGCACGACGGCCAGCACAACGAGTCCGAACAGCCGAACCCGCGGCTCCCACTCGGCCACACTCGCGCTCCTACGCTCTGACGTCAACGCAACTTCTTCCAGATCGATTTGGACATAGGATCAACGCAAGCAGCGTGGCATTTTCAAAAATTGCAATCTGCCCCCTTCGCGTTCACCGCCGAGTGCTGGGCGGTCGCGCTCACCTTCTCTGGCATCGATCTGATTGTCAAACCTGTTGGCATAAGGGTGGCATCGGGCGTCGGTTCGCGCCAGCCGCTGCAACGTCGTATGTCAGAGGTTGTCGGTGTGGAGAAGGACTGATACTTGTGGGCCGAGGCTGGAAGACGCACCTTGCTCAGGAGAGTCTAGGGAAATCTAGTGTTTCGGAAATACA
Organism: Nocardia tenerifensis NBRC 101015; assembly: GCF_000308715.1. GTDB lineage: Bacteria > Actinomycetota > Actinomycetes > Mycobacteriales > Mycobacteriaceae > Nocardia > Nocardia tenerifensis. The sequence continues at coordinate 5,856 of NZ_BAGH01000420.1, read as the reverse complement.
AGGCAATAATTGCCAATGATGGCACCCGCCGGACGTCACGTCGTGAGAGGTGCTTGAACGGGACGCCCGGCGAGCGGTCGACTGTCTGAGGTCAGGGTGTTGCGGGGGTGCGGGTGGAGGGGAGGAAGGGGCGGAGGAGATTTTGTTCGGTGGAGGGGCCTACTTGCCATTCGGCGATCCAGGGGCCGGTGCCCTCGCTGGGGTCGAAGACGCCTTCCTCGAGCCAGGTGTAGCGGCCGGTGAGGACGCCGCGGGTGAGGGTGCGGTCGTCGTCGTCGGTGTTGTCCCAGAGGGCGTCGAACAGGCGGCGTACGCGGACGCGGGACTGTTTGCAGAAGGCGTCGGCGAGTTCGGCGGCGGAGGTGGCCTGCGGGGCGCCGGCGCTACGCAGGGCTTGGGCGCGCATGCACGCCGCGGACATGGCGAAGAGCTCGGCGCCGATGTCGACGATCCGGCCGAGGAAGTTCTGCCGGTACTCCAGGTCGGCCTGCCAGCGGCCCATGGCGTACATGAGCGACCTGGCCTGCTTGCGTGAGCTGCGCTCGATGAACCGCAGATGCTTTGCGAGCGAACCGAATTCGGTGTATGTCGCGGGCACGGTGCCGGAGCCGACCGCCAGCTGCGGGAACCATCTGGCGTAGAAGCCGGTCGCGCCGACCGCCGCCTTGGCCTTGTCCTTGAACTCGGCGTTGCGGTCCACGAGCGCGCCGGCCGCGGACATGTGCGCGTCGGCCATCTCCCTGGCGATCAGCAGCCGCATGATCTCGCTGGAGCCTTCGAAGATGCGGTTGATGCGCAGGTCGCGGACCAGCTGTTCGGCGCCGACCGCGCGCTCGCCGCGGGCCGCGAGCGAGGCGGCGGTCTCATAACCGCGCCCGCCGCGGATCTGCACGAGCTCGTCGGCGATGGCGCAGCTCATCTCGCTGGCCCAGAGCTTGGCGAGCGCCGCCTCGATCCGGATGTCGTTGCGCGCCTCGTCGCACATGGCCGCGGACAGGTCGAGCGCGGCCTCGAGCGCGTAGGTGGTGGCGGCGATGAAGGAGATCTTCTGGCCGACGGCCTCGTGCTCGCCGACGGGCTTACCCCACTGCACCCGCTCGGTGCTCCACTCCCTGGCGATCTTCAGCGACCACTTGGCCGAGGCCGTGCACAGCGCGGGGATGGCGAGCCGGCCGGCGTTGAGGGTGGTCAGCGCGATCTTGAGGCCGTCGCCCTCGCGCCCGATGAGATTGGCCCTCGGCACGCGCACGTTGTGCATCCGGGTGACGCCGTTCTCGATGCCGCGCAGGCCCATGAACGCATTGCGCCGCTCCACCGTGATACCGGGCGAGTCGGCCTCGACGACGAACGCGGAGATGCCGCCGCGATGCCCCTCGCTCTTGGGCACCCTGGCCATCACCACCAGCAGCTCGGCGACCACGCCATTGGTCGTCCACAGCTTCACGCCGTTGAGCTCGTAGGCCGTTCCGTCCTCGACCGGGGTGGCGGTGCTCGCCATCCTGGCCGGATCGGAGCCGACGTCGGGCTCGGTGAGCAGGAAGGCGCTCACCGCGCCGGCGGCGCAGCGGGGCAGGAACTCGGCCTTCTGCTCCGCGGTGCCCGCGAGCTTCAGCGGTTCGGGGACGCCGATGGACTGGTGCGCCGAGAGCAGCACGCCGAGGCTCGGGTGGGCCGAGCCGACCAGCATCAGCGCGCGGTTGTAGCCGAATTGGGAGAGACCCTGTCCACCATAGGATTCCGGGATCTTCAGGCCGAAGCAGCCGAGCTCGGCGAGCCCCTTGACGTACTCGTCCGGGATCCGGCCCTCGGCCTCGATCACGCGCCCGTCGATGGATTCGCAGAACGGGCGGAGCCTGGCGAGGTAGGCCTCGGTGCGGGCGGCGTCCTCCTGGCTCGGCTGCGGGTAGGGGTGGATCAGATCGAGCCGGAACCGGCCGAGGAACATCTCCTTCGCGAACGATGGTTTGGCCCAACTGGTTTCGCGGGACTCTTCGACCAGTGCGCGGGCCTGCTCTTCGGTGGCGTCGACTTTCGCGGCTGTCGCCATGATGTCCTCCTCGGACGTGATCAGGATCACATTCGAGTGTAAGAACTTTAGTTACCGGCCGGTAGGCCCGCAGGTCGATTGATTTCTAACGATCTCTATTGATCTTGGTAGACAAGCTATTACGGGGCTATCACCGACCGGCACTCACACGCTGCGCAGGTAGCGGCCGAAGTGCGGCACCGTGAAACCGATGGTGCCGCGCTCGGCCGAGTAGATCAGGCCCTTCTTGATCAGTCCGTCGCGCGCCGGCGAGAGGGAGGCGGGCTTGCGGCCGAGTTCGCTGGCCACCGCCGAGGTCGCCACCGGACCGTCGTCGCCGGACAGATCGGCCATGGCGCGCATGTACTCTCGCTCGGCCGGGGTGGCCCGTTCGTAGCGAGAGCCGAAGAAGCCGACCGCCAGTTCCTCCTCCGCGGTCGGCGCGGCCACCTCGACATCCTCGGCCGAGATCGGGCTCTCCGGCGCCTGATCCCACGCCGCCTTGCCGTAGGCCTGCACGAAATACGGGTACCCATCGGCCTTCTGGTACAGCGCGTCCAGCGCCTCGTCGGTGAACTTCACCTCCTCGCGCTCGGCGGGCGCGATCAGTGCGAGATCGGCGGCCTCGCGGTCGAGCCGATCGATGCGGTGATAACTGAACAGTCGCTCTGAGTAGCTCTTCGACGCGGACAGCACCGCGGGCAGGTGCGGCAGCCCGGCCCCGACGACGATGAGCGGCGCGGTGTCCTGGCTCAATTCGTGACAGGCCCCGCAGATCGCGGAGATGTCGGCGGGGCCGAGGTCCTGCATCTCGTCGATGAAAATCGCGATGCCGACGCCTATTTCGCTGGCCAGCGCGGCCGCCTCGACCAGCAGCTCGACCAGGTCGATCTCGATGTCGCCGGAGTCGGCGCGGCCGGTCACCGCGGGCACGTCGATGCCGGGCTGCCAGCGTTCCCGCATGCCCTTGTCCGCAGTGGCCCGCAGCGCGAAAGCCTTGAGAATGCCGAGGAAGTCGTCCACCCGCTCCGGATTGCGGTGCGCCATGGCGATCGCACGCACGGCCATGTGCAGGGCGGACGACAGCGGGCGGCGCAGCTCCTGGTCGGGCCGGGCCTCGATCTTGCCGGTGCCCCAGCCGCGGGAGATGGCGGCCGAGCGAAGTTGATTGAGCAGCACGGTCTTTCCGACGCCGCGCAGACCGGTGAGCATGACGCTGCGCTCCGGACGCCCGCGCGCGATGCGCTCCAGCACGATGTCGAAAGCGGTGAGTTGCTTGTCGCGCCCGGCCAATTCGGGTGGGCGCTGGCCGGCTCCGGGAGCATACGGATTCCGCACGGGGTCCATGCCCTAACACCGTAGCCCGTTATGTCGGGGGAATCTGCCGGAATCTACGGCGTGTCCTAGATATCGCTAGCGGTTGGTATTGCACGATTGCTCTCGCACGGTTGCCACGGGCACGGAAGTCACTACGCTGGTGGCGTTTTCCAGCGACTATCGGAGGATCATGTCCGACGAACCCACCCCGACCACCGCCGAGGTGGTCGAATCCTGGAATGTTCCGGCGGGGGCCACGGTCGCGCGGCGCATCCGCTCCAACATTCTGGTGGCGATAGAGCGCGGCTATGACGATCCGCAGCTGGTGGCCGACCTCGCGGTCGGGCCGCTAGTCATGGCGCTGGGACAGCTCGAGGTCGGGCTCGCCGACGCGCATCGGCGCATCGCCGAACTGGAGCGGGCCTTGGCACACCGCGAGGGCGAGGCGTTCAACGGGCGCGAATCCTGAATGCGCAGCGGACTATTCGGACATATGCCACGGAACGGCGACACGCGCCACTCGCCGATATCGTGTCGTGACCCAATGGGCGTGTCGTGAATTCGGGCGATCGTCCAGCGCTTATGTCAGGGCCGCGGAACTGCCAGGTCTGTGCGCTGGACAACACCGCGTCGGCATCGTAATCTCTTCGTGACTTAGTGGAGTCCTGTCGTTTCGAAAGAGAAGCGGCGCCACGCAGTTACCGCCTCAGCGGCCGTCGGGGCCATCTTCCCGGCTGTCGCGCCGGGAACACCCATCGGGTTCGTATGGGTGATGCCCTGCGGCCTTTTTCAGGTCGTTCCGGTCGGCGGGAGAGTACGAAGATCGGAGACGTAGCTCGGTGGGTAAACACAGCATGCAGCGGGATTCGCGCTTGCCGAATTCCGTCAAGGGCGCCCTCGTGATGGGTGCGGTGGCCGCGACAACCGGCGCGATGCCCGCGATCCCCGCGATGGCCGCGACCATCAACATCCCCGGACTCGGCAACTTCGATGTTCCTGTGCCGCAGGAATACGAGGCACCGGTCCAGCAGCTGAACCAGCAGATCCAGCAGGCCGTCTCGGCCATGCCGAACGCCCAGGCACCCGGTGCCGCCCAGCAGCAGGCCGCGCCCGGCATCCCCAACTTCTCGCCGAACATGCCCGGCCTGTTCAACCAGGCCCCCAGTGCCAGCGATATCGCGCTCGACGCCGCCAGGTCCAAGGTGGGCGCGATGTACTCCTGGGGCGCCGCGGGCCCCTCCAACTTCGACTGCTCGGGTCTGGTCCAGTGGGCCTACCGTCAGGCCGGCGTCGAACTGCCCCGCACCAGCTTCGAGCAGTCGCACGTCGGCGCTCCGGTGGCCTTCCAGAACCTGCGGCCCGGCGACATCGTCGTGACCAACGGCGGCGGCCACGTCGGCATCTACGCGGGCGACGGCCAGCTGCTCAACGCCGTTCAGTCCGGCTCGCCCGTCTCCTACACCCCGCTCCGCGCCGGCGATGTGGTCACCGCACGCCGTATCGTTTAACGAGTGACCCCCGCCGACAACGGCATCCGTACCCACGGAAACAAGAGCACCGCGACGCAGGCCCGAGTCGATTCATGGACTTGGGCCGTGCGCCTGTTCAAGACGAGATCCGCCGCGGCCGAGGCCTGCCGGGGCGGACACGTCCGCGTCAACGGCACCGCGGCCAAGCCCGCCCAGCCGGTCAAACCCGGTGACGAGGTGCGCATCCGCCTCGGTGGCGTCGAGCGCGTCGTGATCGTGCAGCAGATCGTCACCAAGCGCGTCGGCGCCCCGGTCGCCGCCCAGTGCCTGATCGACAACAGCCCGCCCCCGCCCTCCCGCGAGCTGCTCGCCGCCATGCCCCGCCGCGATCGCGGCGCCGGCCGCCCGACCAAACGCGAACGGCGAGAAACGGATCGATTACTCGGGCGCGCCGACTGAACACCACCTTCAGGCGTGTCCGCGCTCAGATCATCGCCACCGGGTCGAGCTGACCGGCGATATATCGGGCCCGGCACTCGCCGCGGCGCAGCTTGCCGCTGGTGGTCTTGGGAATTCGGCCCGGCTCGACCAGCATGACCGCGCCGGGTATCAACTCGTGCGCGGCCGTGACGGCGGCGCGGATCCGGCGGGCGAGCACGGACAGTTCGGCGAGTTCGGAAGCGTCGACGACGCGCAACTCGGCGACGATCACCAGCTCCTCGCGGCGACCGTCGTCGTGCCCGAACGCCGTCACGTGTCCCGGCCGGATCTCCGGCGCGCAGGCCTCCACCGTCGCCTCCACGTCGGCCGGGAAATGGTTGCGGCCGTCGACGACGATCACATCCTTGCGGCGCCCCGCGATATAGAGCTGGCCGTCGAACCAGAAGCCCAGATCGCCGGTGCGCAGCCAGCGGGCCTCGCTGCCGCGCAAAGTCGCGTGGAAGGTCTCGGCGGTGGCGTCGGGCCTGCCGTAGTAGCCGTCGCACACATTCGCGCCGGCGACCCCAGATCTCGCCGACCCGGCCGGTGGGCAGCTCGGCGCAG
>NZ_BAGH01000421.1 GCF_000308715.1 Nocardia tenerifensis NBRC 101015 | reverse complement strand
CCGCGCCGGTGGCGTTCGCGTAGCCGACGCCGTCGATGCCGAGCGATCGGGCCTGCCCGCGCAGGTCGGTGACGGCGCGACACGCGGTGCGCCCGTCGATGACCGTGATGTCGGTTCCGTTCGCCGAGGTGCAGTGCGCATCGGTAGCTGATGCCACGGCGGGCAACCAGAGAGGGGTGACCACCGCGGCGGCCGAGCAGACGATCACGCTGATCAGCTTCACCGGCGACTCCTCTCGAACTCTGAAACCCCACTGTACTCAGATCAGTTGCTGCGGCCGCGCTTCCACGGTCGAGTCGACGTGTGCGCGGTCGATGGTGTATGCATGGCGTGTATTCGCAAGCACAGCTATATTTTCTATACTTCGGATTCTTACGGGGGCGTGAGTTCGGAGCGTGACAGCTCGGGAGGACTGTTTCGTGTCTGGTCAACTGACCTGGGGTCGTGTCGTGTTCACGACATTCGTCGCGGCGGCCGCGCTCGCGCTGGTCGGCTGTAGTTCCACCGTCAGCGGTCACGCGCAGCCCGAGGTGAACAACGGCACCATCAACGCGGTCTCTATCACCAGCACGCCGAAGCCGTCGTCGGGCAGGCCCACCAGCGGCAAGCCGACGCCGACGAGCAAGGGCGGCAACACCGACTTCCAGGCCAACGAGGGCGACTGCGTCACGCTCGGCGGCACCACCTCCAACGCCACCATCGCGAAGGCGTCGTGCGGCAGCCGCGCGGCGAACTACAAGGTGATCGGCAAGGCGCCCAAGAGTTCACAGTGCGTGGGCGACGCCGACAACTACTACGCCGAGACCCTCAACGGCATCGAGCAGGGCGCGTACTGCCTCGACATCGACTGGGTCGTCGGCGGCTGCATGGACGTCGGCGGGGACGACCCCAAGCGGATCGACTGCGTCGGCGCGTCGCCGGTCAAGGGCGTCAAGGTGGTCAAGCGAGTGGACAACGCCGACGACGTGAACGTCTGCGGCAGCGGCACGGGATACGTCTACGAGCAGCGCCACTTCGTCGTCTGCGTGCAGGAGCTGTGACACTTTCCGCCCAGAGGTGAACTCCCCGGAGATCGGGCGTCCGGCGGCTAAGTTGGGCCGGTGAGCGCGACTGATCTTCCCCGGCTGAAATCCGCCACCGGACGCTGGATTCTGCTGGCGACCATCCTCGGCTCCTCGGTGGCCTCGCTCGACGCGACCGTCGTGAACATCGCGTTGCCCCGGATCGGGGAGTCGCTGGACACCGACGTGGCCGGGCTGCAATGGACGTTGAACGGGTACACGCTGACCCTGGCCTCGTTCATTCTGCTCGGCGGCTCACTCGGCGACCGTCTCGGCCGGCGCAAGGTGTTCGTCTGGGGCACCATCGGTTTCGCGCTGGCCTCTGTGCTGTGCGGCGCGGCCGTGAACATCGAGATGCTGGTGTTCGCGCGCATCCTGCAGGGTGTCGCGGGGGCCATGCTGACGCCCGGCAGTCTCGCGCTGATCTCCTCGTCCATCGATCGGCGCGATCAGGGCGCGGCGATCGGCCTGTGGTCGGGCTTCGGCGGGGTGGCGGGCGCGCTCGGGCCGTTCCTCGGCGGCTGGCTGATCGAGCTGGCCGGCTGGCGCTCGATCTTCTTCATCAATGTGCCGCTCACCCTGATCGTGGTGCTCGTCGCGCTGAAACACGTGCCGGAGAGCCATGATCCGAATGCCACGACCCGGCTGGACGTGCCGGGCGCCCTGGTGGTCGCGCTCGCGCTGGGCGCGCTGACCTTCGGTTTGATCGAGACCATGCCGCTGTTGAGCGTGGCTGGCGTGCTGCTGCTGGCCGCGTTCGTAGTAATAGAGATGCGCAGCGACCACGCCCTCGTTCCGCCGGTCTTGTTCGCCTCCCGCGTCTTCACCGCCGCGAACCTGGTGACCCTGGCGGTGTATGCGGCTTTAGGCGGCGTCTTCTTCCTTCTCATCCTGGAATTGCAACTGGTGGCCGGGTATTCACCGCTGATGTCGGGGGTGGCGACGGTCCCGATCACCCTGATCATGCTGGTGCTCTCGGCCCCCGCCGGACGCTGGGCGCAGGTGCACGGCCCGCGCATCCCGATGACGGCGGGTCCGTTGCTGGCCGCGGTCGGACTGGTGCTGCTGCTGCGGATCGGGCCGGACACCGTGTACCTCACCGATGTGCTGCCCGGGGTGCTCGTCTTCGGATTCGGGCTCGCGGCACTGGTCGCCCCGCTCACCGGCGCCGTGCTCGGCGCGGTGCCGTCCAGCGAGGCGGGCATCGCCTCGGGGGTGAACAACGCCGTCGCGCGCACCGCGCAGTTGCTCGCGGTCGCGGCCCTGCCCGGCCTCGCCGGAATCTCCGGGGCACTGGGCGATCCAGTCGCCTTCCACCATGGCTTCGGCACCGCCATGTGGATCTGCGTCGGCCTGCTGCTGGCGGGCGCGGTGCTGGCGGCGGCCCTGTTGCGCCCACCGCGGCACACCCCGGTCATGGACAGCGTCGACTGTCTTCCGCAGTGCGCCGCCGCGGGCGGTCCCGCGCTGGCTCCCCTCGCGTCGGAAACGCCTGCCGCCAAAGAAAAATGAGCGGGCGCCGGGCCCGCTCATCTTTCGACTGCATTCAGTTTTCGCGCTGCGTCCGGATCAGATGGGCAGGAACCCCGCACCGACGCCGCCGCGGGCGTTGATGTCGTCCATGATCGCGCTCATGTTGGTGCCGACCTCGGGGCCGAAGCAGGCCAGGGCGAGGTAGGCGTTCACCATGCCGACCAGGGTGGTGCCGACGACGACAGGCGCGCCGGAATCGCCCTCCACCACGCACATCTGGCTCCAGGTCTCCATGTTCGACCCGAAGACGTCGCCCCAGCTGATACCGCAGGTGTTGCCGGTGGTCCGGCCCTCCTTGCACACGATCATCGGGAACGCCGCCGGCGCGCCGAGGCCGGTGATGGTGACGTTGCCGACCCGGTTCACCGGGACGATCCGGCCCGGCTCGAATTGGATGACGGCGTAGTCGAGATCGTGGTTGGAGTAGACGAACCGGCCGATCACGCCTGCGCCGCGGTTGGATTCAGCGAAAACCTCTGCCCCTGGATCACCGCAGTGGCCCGCGGTCAGGCCGACGAGCCGCCCCGCGTTGTCGTGACCGACGGTGGTGACGGTGCATTCGAATTGGTTGTCGATGATGATGCCGGAACCGCCGCCCACGACCGGCGGGCCCGGCTCGGCCTGAGCGGCCCCCGCGCCCGTCCCGAGTAGCGCCGCACCGAGGGCTACGGCGAAGGCGGCATTGGCCACCTTGGCGAGTTTGCTGAACATGTCCCTCCAGACGTCGGAAGCCCGCACGATATCAATCTGTCGCACCCATCGTGGCAGGATTCGGGTCCGGGCGCGTCATCTACTAGGGGTGTCCGACGCGGGCGAGCCTTAACCCCATTTTCGACATAAGAGCCATTTTGTCTCTTATTCGTAATAATAGCGACAAGCTATGGAAATGGGTGTTGTCCGGTTCCTGTTTGTACTCGAACAGTAGTACAGCTCGCCGCCTTTGGGGTCGCAAACAATTGCTATTTTGAATGAATTCGTTCCGTATAAAGCAGTGCGATGATCGTCTGTGGGCGGCCGATTCGCCCAGCTGAGCTGTAACTTGGACCAGAACATCTACCCCGCGTTTTGGGCTGTGACCCAATGTCGGAAGGCTTCGCCACTGCTTTTAGACCGCAGTGACCGAGGTCTATGACTGCAATCACAGGAGGGTGGTGTGTTCTGGCTTACTACGTAGTAAGGTGCGTCAAGCAAACAAGTCGTCGGGGCAGCCAACCGGCGTCGAGAGGGGTTAGCCAGTGCAGTCGACCAAGAGTCCGCCAACGGGATCTCGGATGAGTGATGCGGTCGATTGGACCAAGGGTTACTGGGCGGATCACCCGAAGGCCTCGCTGGAGACCTTCGGCCGTCAGATCACCATGGGGATCGCGGCGGTGGCCGAACTGTTCGTCGCCATCTTCCGGCGGCGCTTCCCCTTCAACGAGTTCGTGCGCCAGTGCGCGTTCATGGCCAGCGTGTCGGCGGCGCCGACGCTGCTGGTCGCCGTGCCGATCGGGGTGATCGTCTCCATCCAGGTCGGCTCGATCGCCGGGCAGGTCGGCGCGACCTCGTTCATCGGCGCGGCCAACGGCCTCGGCATCATTCAGCAGGGCGCTCCCCTCGTCACCTCGCTGATGATCGCCGGCGCCGTCGGCTCCGCGGTGTGCGCCGACCTCGGCTCCCGCACCATCCGGGAGGAGATCGACGCCATGAAGGTGATGGGCGTGGATCCGATGCGCAGGCTGGTTGCCCCCCGGCTCGGCGCGGCCATGCTGGTCAGTGTGTTGCTGTGCGGATTCGTCGTTTTCGTCGGATTCCTGACCGGTTACATCTTCAATATTTTCGCGCAGAACGGTACGCCCGGTTCCTACATCGGCACGTTCTCGTCGTTCGCGGTTACTACCGATCTCCTTGTCGCCCTTGTCAAATCGCTGATTTTCGGTCTGCTCGCCGCAATCATCGCCTGCGACAACGGTTTGAACGCCCGCGGTGGCCCCGGTGGCGTGGCCAACGCGGTGAATTCCGCGGTGGTGAGTTCCGCCATCATGTTGTTCGGCGTGAATCTCGTCATCACCCAGGTGTACAACGCGCTGTTCCCGTCACAGGTGGTCTGAGTGTCGTCGACATATGTTCCCCCGCTGCTGCGGCCGTTCCAGCAGCTACGCAAAACCGCGAACGCGCCGGTCGATCTGCTCGCCAGGCTGGGCCATCAGGTGTTCTTCCTGCTGCGCTCCATCGGCTCGATCCCGTTGGCGCTCAAGCACTATCCCAAGGAAGTGTGGCGGCTGCTCTCCGACGTCACCTGGGGCAACGGGAACCTGGTCGTCGGCGGCGGCACCATCGGCGTCGTGGTCATCCTCAGCGCGTTCGGCGGGATGACCGTCGGCATCCAGGGCTACAACTCGCTGAACCTGCTCGGCCTCAGCCCGATCACCGGCGCCATCTCCGCGTTCGCCACCACCCGTGAGCTCGGCCCGCTGCTCGCGACGATCGCCTTCGCCGCCCAGGCGGGCTGCCGGTTCACCGCGCAGCTCGGCGCCATGCGCATCTCCGAGGAGATCGACGCGCTCGAGTCGATCGCGATCCGCCCGCTGCCCTACCTGATCAGCACCAGGATGTTCGCGGCCATGGTCGCCATCATCCCGCTGTACTGCCTGGGCCTGGCCATGGCCTACATCTCCTGCTCGCTGACCGTGCAGCTGATCGGCGGCACCGCGAGCGGCACCTACCAGCACTACTTCTATCAATTCCTGGTGCCGACGGACGTGATCTACTCGTTGCTCAAAGCGATCCTGTTCGTCGCGATCACCACGTTCATCCAGTGCTACTACGGCTTCTTCGCCTCGGGCGGTCCCGAGGGCGTCGGCGTCGCGGCCGGGCGGGCGATCAAGGTGTGCATCATCGCGGTCGTCTTCGCGAACCTGTTCATGACTTTGGCGATCTGGGGCATCAACCCCGGCATCAGGATCTCGGGGTAGCACCAGATGATCATCGATCCCAGTGGGCGTGGACCCACCATGCGTCAGTTGCTCTTCGCCGGCGCGGCGGGCCTGATCGTGCTCGCGCTCGTCCTCGGCTTTCTGACGGCGCGGTACCAGGGCTACTTCGTCGAGAAGGTGAACGTCACGGCGAACCTCACCACCACCGGCGACGGGCTGCCCGCGCAGGCCGACGTCAAGTTCCGCGGCGTGCTCGTCGGCGCGGTCAAGGACGTCGAGGTCGCCGCGAAGGGCGAGCTGCAGAAGGTGCGGATCGAGGTGAAGCCGGAGTTCGCCAAGGGCGTCCCGGCCAACGTCACCGCCAGGGTGGTGCCGAGCAACCTGTTCGCCGTCACCTCGGTGGAGCTCGTCTTCAACGGACCGGCCGATCAGTACCTGCACGAGGGCTCGGTCATCGAGGAGGACCGCAGCAAAGGCACTCTCGCGCTGCAGGACACGCTCACCACGGTGCGCAACATCCTCGACCGGATCGACCCGGTGCAGTTCGGCCGCGTGCTCGGCACGCTGTCCCAGGCCCTCGACGGCAGCGGCCGGATGCCGGGCTCGACCGTCGATCGGTTCGATCGCTGGCTGCAATCGGTCGATGACTCCATCCCGAACCTCGGCGTGCTGCTCGGCGACTTCTCCAGCTCGTTCCACGCGCTGAACGAATCCTCGCCGGAGCTGCTCGACGTGCTCGGCACCTCCGTGCAGACCGCGCGCACCATCGCCGACCGGCGCAGTGAGCTCGTCGCGCTGATCACCGGCACGGGCGGCACGGTCGACACCGTGAACGACCTGTTCGCCCGCAACGGCGACATCGGCAAGCAGGTCACCACGGGCACCAGCGACATGTTCGGCGCGGTGGCCGCCGACCCCACCGCGATCACCCGGGCGATCCTGAATCTCAGCGAGATGACCCGACGGATGGACTCCACCTTCACCTGGGGCCCGCAGCAACAGCAGCGCTGGAACGCGGGCATCACCCTCACCCCGTACAAGCCGTACACGGTGGCCGACTGCCCCCGCTACGGCGAGCTGGCCGGGCCGAGCTGCGCCACCGCCCCCGCGGTGAACGAGCTGCCGCCGCTGCCGGAGAACCTGCGGCCGAAGGCGCTCGAGTCGGCGGCCGGACTGCCGCCGGTGGCGCCGATGCCCGGTCTGCCCCTGATCCCCGGCGTCACCATGCCGGACGCACGGCCGGTCGAGGGTCTCGTGCCGGGCGCGCCGCGTCCGTTCGCGGGCACTCCGCTGGAGGGTCTGTTCCCGATGCTGCCCGGCCTCGGTCAACCGCAGGCCCCCGCGCCTGCCCCGGCCGCCGCGCCCGCGGGCACGCCGTCCGCGGGTGAGATCTCCTACCGTGGCGACGAGGCGATCCCCGCCCTGCTCGGCCGTCAACCGACTACCGCCGAATATCTGCTGCTGAGCTCGATTTTGAAGGGCGGGACCATGCATGTGGCCGGAAATCGGGTGAGTCGATGAGCATACGTAAGCCTCTGATCGGCTTCGGGATCTTCGCGATCGTCTCGGTGCTCGTCACGGTCGTCGTGTGGAATACGTTGGCGCGCATCGTCGACGGTGACACCAACACCTACTCGGCGACCTTCTCCGACGTGCTCGGCCTGCACGAGGGCGACGACGTCCGGATGGCGGGCGTGCGGGTCGGCAAGATCGACAAGATCGAGCTGACCAGGGACGCGAAGTCCAAGAAGCAAGTCGCCAAGGTGACCTTCGTCGTGCAGCGGGATCAAACCCTCTATGACGACACCAAAGCCCTTGTCCGCTACCAGAACCTGATCGGCCAGCGGTATGTGGCGCTGGCGCCGGGCAAGTCGTCCAGCCCGGCGCAGCTGAAGAACAACGCGTCGATCCCGCTGGAGCGCACCGAGCCGTCGTTCGACGTCTCGGGCCTGCTCAACGGTTTTCAGCCGCTGTTCCAGGCGTTGCAGCCCGAGCAGGTGAACCGGCTCTCGGAGACGTTCATCCAGGCCCTGCAGGGCGACGGAGTCTCGTTGAGCGCGTTCATCGTTCAGGCCGCCCAGCTGGCCACCGACTTCCAGCGGCGCGACGCGATCCTGTCCGACGTGATCGCCAACCTCTCCGGCGTGATGTCGGGGTTGGCCAGACGAGGTGATGAATTGGAGACCCTGGTGACCCAGACCCGGGCCTTGATCGGCGGGTTGTACGAGCAGGGCCAGTCGCTGCAGAGTTCGACGGTGCAGATCGCCGACGCGACCAGTTCGCTGGTCGACATGATGGGCAAGATCCAGCCGAAGCTGCAGGCCGCCCAGAACTCCACCAGCGCCGCGCTGACCCTGCTGCTCGCCAACGGCGCCAAGCTGGACCAGGCCGCGATCGACCTGCCCCACGTCATCTCGGCGGCCGGCCGGCACACCTCCGAGGGCGGCTACGCCAACGCCTACCTGTGCGGCCTGGACGTCTCGCTCTACGGCGTGCTGTTCCCGCGCGGTCTGTTCTCGCAGATCGGTGGCACCTCGCACTCGGCGGTGTGCCGCCCATGATGACGAAGATGAAGCAACGCTTCGCCGCCAATCGATACTTCTGGCTCGGCATCATCGGCGGCGCCCTGATCGTGGTGCTGCTGCTCGCGTCGAGCCTGGTCAAGCTGGTCGGCGTCGGGGAGCAGACGGTCAAGGCCGAGTTCGTGCAGGCCGCAGGTATCAAGGTCGGCGACCGGGTCAACGTCGCGGGCGTGACCAGCGGCCGGGTGGACGGCGCGAAGCTCGAGGGTGACCACGTGTTGCTGACGCTCAGCGTCGACAACGGTGTGAAGCTCGGTCCCGACGCGCACGCCACCATCAAGATGGCCACGCTGCTCGGCGCCCGGTACGTCGACCTCGACCCCGGCGACGGCTCCGGTCTGAAGGGCGGCCGAATCCCGAAGTCCAACACCTCGGTTCCGTACAACCTGGCCGACGTGGTGCAGGAGGGCACGCCGAAGTTCGAGGCGCTCGACACCAAGAAGCTGTCCGGGTCGCTGAACCTGATCAATCAGCAGATGGGCGACTCGCCGCAGCTGATCGCGCAGGCGCTGGACAGCGTCGGCGCGCTGGCCAAGGTGATGGACACCCGCAAGACCGAGGTCGACAGCCTGCTCAAGGATCTGAACCGGGTCACCCAGATCCTCGGCGACAACCGCAACAGCGTGCTGCTGGTGATCACCCAGGGCGAGGCCATCGCCAACCGGGTGATGGAACGTCAGGCGCTGCTGCGCCAGCTGCTCGACAATGTCGCGTCGCTGACCAAGCAGCTGCAGGAGATCGGCGCCCAGAACGACAATCAGCTCGGCCCGACCATCCAGCAGCTGAACACGATGTCCGAGGGTCTGCAGAAGAACAAGGAGAACCTGGACCGCCTGCTGTCGCTGATGCCGCCGACGGTGCGCTACCTCGCGAACTCCTGGGGTGGCAACGGACCGTACGGCAGCGTCGGGCTGCCGTGGCTCTTCCCGGACAACTGGTTGTGCTTCGCTCAAGTCGTAGAGGGGTGCCAGGGATGACCTTCCCCAAGGCCGCCAAGGTACGGACCATCGCCAAGACGCTCATGGTCGGCGCCGCCGCGTTGAGCGTCGGCAGCTGCTCGCTGGTGCCGAGCTCGGTGCACAACGCGCTCGGCCAGACCATCCAGATCACCGCGGACTTCGAGAACATCGCGGGCATCTTCGAGGGCAACCCGATCACCGTGCTCGGGCTCGACGTCGGCAAGGTCGAGAAGATCGTGCCGAAGGGCACCTTCGTCGAGGTGCACATGTCGATCAACAACGACGTGAAGATCCCGAAAGACGCGATGGCCGCGATCATCTCGCCGTCCATCGTCACCGACCGGCACGTCGAACTCACCCCCGTCTACACCGCGGGCGACACCCTGCCCGACGGCGCGCACCTGCCGCTGGCCAAGACCAAGACGCCGGTCGAGCTCGACACGATGATCAAGACCATCGATCAGTTCGCCGCGGCGCTCAAGCCGGAGCCGGGGACCGAGGGCGTCGGCCCGCTGTCGGGCCGGGTGCTGTACCCGATGCTGAACGGCAACGGCGAGAAGATGCGCGACACCCTCAACGCGCTGTCCGGCGCGCTGAAGGTCGGCGTCGACAACAAGGACGCGGTCTCCAACATCATCATCAAGCTCAACGAGCTGACCACGATGCTGGCCGACAACGACCAGTCGGTGCGCGACTTCAGCAACCGGATGACGCAGATGACCGGCCTGCTCGCCGAGCAGGCCCCCGGCCTGGAGGCGACGCTGAAGCAGATCAACGACTTCCTCGCCAACACCAGCACCACCCTGGTGCAGTACCAGGACCAGCTGGGCGGCAGCCTCTCCGGCCTGACCAACGTCACCCAGCAGCTGCGCGACAACGCCTACGGCCTCACCGAGATCGTCGACGTGGCGCCGATGGTTTTCCAGAACGTCGACCGGATCATGAACCGCGAGCAGGGCTACGTCCGGCTGAGCGCGCTGATCGGCACGGCGCTCAGC
The DNA here is from genome assembly GCF_000308715.1 of Nocardia tenerifensis NBRC 101015. Classification (GTDB taxonomy): domain Bacteria; phylum Actinomycetota; class Actinomycetes; order Mycobacteriales; family Mycobacteriaceae; genus Nocardia; species Nocardia tenerifensis. The sequence continues at coordinate 9,676 of NZ_BAGH01000421.1, read as the reverse complement.
GGGGAGCTGGTGAGTCTGTTCTGTGAGCGACTGCAGATGCGGGCCGACGGCTGCCGAACCGGAAGTATGCAGGACTTCGGGCCCGACTACGGTCTGACCGCGGCGCTGCTCGGACTGACGAAATGACGTACCGAATGACGATCAAGGCACGCCGCGCGCTGATCGCCGTCGCCGCGGTGGCAGGCGTGGGCGTCACCTCCGGCTGCGGTCTCACGGTGGAGAAGCTCCCGCTGCCCAAGCCGGGCGTCTCCGGCGAGACCTACACCGTGCACGCGGTGTTCGAGAACGCGCTGAACCTGCCCGACCAGGCGAAGGTGAAGATCGGCGGCTCCGATGTCGGGGTGGTCTCCAATATCAGGACCAAGAACTTCCAGGCCGTCGTCGACCTGACCATCAGCAAGAACATCGAGCTGCCCAAGGACAGCACCGCCGAGCTGCGCCAGGCGACACCGCTCGGCGACGTGTTCGTCGCGGTGTCCAAGCCGAAGACCGAGCCGGGCGCGGCCATGCTGCACGACGGCGACACCCTCGGTCTGGATCGCACCTCCGCGGGCGCGACCGTCGAGCAGCTGCTGATCTCGGTGTCCATGCTGTTCAACGGCGGCGGCGTCGCCAGCCTCAGCAAGCTGACCTCCGAGCTGGACTCGATCGTCGGCGGCCGCGGCGGCCAGCTGTCGCACCTGATCACCGAGATGACCGGCGTGGTCGGCAGTTTGAACGACAACAGCGCCAAGGTCGACGGCGTGCTCAACGAGTTCAGCGCGCTGGCCAACACCATCGAGGCCCGCCGCGGCGAGCTCGGCCAGGTGGCCGACACGCTGCCGCAGATGATCGGCGCGATCGCCGAGAACAACCGGGCCATCGGCGATCTGCTCACCAAGGTGTCGACCACCAGCGCCGCGCTGGGCGACTACGCGAACACCTCCAGCGACCAGCTGGCCAGCCTGCTCGACAACACCCATCAGCTGATGGACGCCCTGGCCAACACCGGCGACAACCTCGGCATCCTGCTCGATCGACTGCGGGTGATCCGGCCCAAGGTGGACGCGACCTTCCGCGGCAAGAGCTTCGCCGTCTACGCCACCGCGACCAACCTCGACATCAGCGCGCTGACCGACCCGCAGCACGGCGGGCTGCAGGACCTGCGCGACCTCCAGGACTTCACGGGCAGCCTGCTCCAAGTGCTGCAGATCGTGCAGAACCGAGTGCAGGGGGGCCACCGATGATGGCGAAACTGATGCAGCACAAGCTGGTTCTGTCGACCATCGGGCTCGTGCTGGTCTTCGTGGTCGGCGCCGCCTACCTGATGATCAGTGTCATGCGGGTGAATCCGCTGAAGTCCAGCTACACCGTCACGGTGAACCTGGACCGTTCGGGCGGGCTGCAGCCGGGCAACGACGTGACCCTGCGCGGCTACCGGGTCGGCAAGGTGACCTCGATAAAGCTGACCGACCGCGGGCAGGCCATCGCCGCGGCGGCCGAGATCGACACCAAGTACAAGATCCCCGTCGACACGGCGATCTCAGTGCAGGCGCTGTCCGGCGCGGGCGAGCAGTACATCGACTTCCGGCCCGGCAGCGATCACGCGCCGTTCCTCGGAGACGGCGCGGTCATCGAGTTCGACGCGGACAAGATCAAGACGCCGACCCCGATCTGGTCGGTGCTGGACAACTCCAGCGCTCTCATCGCGCAGATCGACCCGGACAAGTTCGGCGTGATCCTGCGTGAGCTGGACACCGCGCTCAGCGGCGGCCCGGATCAGCTGCGCGGCATGGTGAACGGCATCAGCCTGGCCATGGCCGGCTTCGACAACTTGCTGCCGCAGACCACGAACCTGATCGCCAACCTGCGCACCATCGCGAACACGACCTCCAACGCCCAGCCCGACCTCGGCACCCTCACCCGCAACTCCGGCGTGTTGTTCGACCAGTTCAACAAGGCCAACACCGAGCTGCAGGGCGTCCTCGAGCGGGCGCCGGGACAGCTGACCAGTCTCGGCGCGGTGATCGACAAGACGAGCGATCCGATCACGAGCCTGGCGGCCAACTTCGCGGCGATGACCAAGGCCGCGCAGCTGCGCCTGCCCGCGCTGCGCGCGCTGTTCCCCTCGCTCGCCCTCGGCGCCGACGCGCTCGGGGTGCCGGCGCACGACGGTGAGTTCCACGCGATCATCGATATCTGGCCCCGGCCGTACTGCACGTACAACACGCCGCAGATACGCAACGAGGTCGTCCAGGACGGCTCGATTCCCAAGTGGAACTACTGTGAGAATCCGCCTCCTGGCAGTGAGATTCGCGGTGCGGCCAACGCGCCGCGCCCCGATGTGCCGAACAACGGCGCGCACATGCCGCCGGGTGTGGATCCGAACGAACGGACCCTGCCCCCGGTACGGTGAGTCGCCCCGGTCCCGCGGCGAAACCGTGGGTCCGGGCATACTCGCCGAGACAACGCGTACGGTTCGCCCGAGATGCGGGCCCGTCAGTCGATCGGTGCGCCCGCGCGCCGGGAAAGTGCAGGTTTGTATCGATGTCCACCGACGACGCCGACACCAACAAAGACGCCCAGACCCCAGCGGACACCTCGGTGACCGGGGGCGGCGCTACGGAGCAGGCCGAGGGCGCCGCCGCGGCGAAGCCAGAGCTGTCCAAGGGCGCCACCGCGTCGCCGAAGGCGGATGAGAAGGTTCCCGCCGAGGCGACCGAGGCCGCTGATCCCGGTAAGGGCAGCTCGGCCAAGGCGGGCCGGTCCACCTCGGCGCCGCTGATCGCCGCGTTCGTGGCCGGCGTGCTCGCGGTGGCGGCGATCACCGCGCTCGTGGTGTTCTTCCTGCAGGGCAAGGACCGCGGCGACAAGCTCGACGCGATCCGGGACTCGACCCAGGCCGGCTGCACCTTCGGCAAGGACGTCTCGGTCTACGACTACAGCAAGAACCTCGACGACTACTTCACCAAGGTGAAGTCCGGGGCGAGCGGCGAGTTCCTCAAGGAGTTCGACGACGCGACCAAGGCGCTCAAGGACGCGATGGTGCAGGCCCAGGTGAAGTCCTGGGTCGATGATGTGCAGTGTGGTTACCAATCCGGTGACAAGAACGAGGCGAAGGTTCTGGTCACGCTCACGAACTACCGGACCAACTTCACCCAGACGACGCCGGAGCGGCAGTTCGTCGTCGTGGTCGCGCAGCTGACCAAGTCCGGCGACAAGTGGCTGGTCGAGAAGCTCGATTCGCCGATGCTCAAGGGCGCGGGCACCGGCCTGCCCGGCGCGCCGACCGCCCCCGCCCCCGGTGCACCGGGCGCCACCCCGGGTGCGCCGGCCCCGACCGACCAGCAGGCTCCGCGCTAGCGAGCGCCGGGCGCCTCCGGCGGTGGGCCGAGCCACCACCGCCGGAGGTCTTTCGGGCGGTCGGTCTCTCGCCGACGGATCAGAACAGCGTTAAAGCCTGCGGCGCCGACGGCGCGGCCGCCTTCCCCGCGGCCTGGTCGATCGGCGCTTCCGGCGCCGCCGGCGTTTCCTCCACAGTCACCGCGGGGATCTCCGCGGTGTTCGCCTCGGCGACGGCCGCGCACGCGGCGGCCTTCCGAGCCGCTTCACCGGCAAGCGCGTCGGCCTGCTCGTTGAAGTAGTTGCCGACATGTCCACGGACCCAACGGAACCGGACCGGGCCCGGCCTACTGGCGATCGCCTTGTCGATCTGCCGGATGAGTTCGACGTTCTTCACAGCGCCGCCGGTCGAGGTGCGCCAGCCGTTGAGCCGCCAGCTGGAGATCCACTCCGACGCGCACTTGATCGCGTAGAGCGAGTCGCTCTCGATCAGCAGAGGTTCCGAACCGGGATGGGCGAGAATCGCCTCCAGTACCGCGCGTAGCTCCGCGACCTGATTGGTGCCGGACGCCGCTCCGCCGCTGTGCGAGGAGCCCTGATGATTGACCCAAGCCCAGCCGATGGCGCCGCCGGGATTGCGGAGGCAGGATCCGTCGGTGCTCACGATGATCATGGCTGGCACCCTACGCAATCCGACCGACAAGATCGGTACCGTGGAATTCTTCTATCTCCCTTCGCAATTGGGACTCGGTGCGGCGGAGCGCCGATTTCACGGCGGAATCCACCAGACCGGCGCAGAGCCGCCCGAGCACACCGCGCGGGGGGCAGTACCGCGCCTCGGACGTCAGCACCGACCGCCCGTATCCGAGCGGATCGAAGCGCAGCGTCAGGGTCCCGGACAAACGCCCACGCAGCGTATACCCGATCACCACGTTGCGGCGATACTCGGTGACCTCGCATGTCATCGTGGAGCGCCAGAGGCCTAATCGCGCGGTGGTCGTGAAGGTCGCGCCGATCCCCGAGTCGAGCTCGCCCGCCGGCTCGAAGTCGGCGACCGCGAACATCCAGTCCGGCACGAACAGATGGTTGTCCGTGTAGGTGAAGGCCACCTCGACCGGTGCGCCGACGTCACTCGCGTACTTGATGTAGCCCATGGGCTCTCCCCTGCTAGATCGACGGGCTGAACCGTCCTGGCGTGGTACGCGAGCTGCCTCCTCCTGGTCGGTGGCTCACGGCGCTGGGTCCCACGACTGGCGTTAAAAGTACTACAGAAATCCTCTTTATTGGAGGGGATGCACGAGATTCGGTGAGCCGGGTTTCCACATTGCTACCGGACGGTTGCTTGGTTGTTCGCGGTACGTGCCAGCCTCTTCGGCCCATATGTTCAGAGTTGATCGACGATGTACTCCGCGATCGGCATGGCCGAGGTGGCCGCGGGCGAGGGCGCGTTGAGGACGTGCACCGAGCGCGGCGTGCGCTCGATCATGAAGTCGTGCACCAACGTTCCGTCGCGCAGCACCGCCTGAGCGCGGATGCCCGCCTCCCGTGGCCGCAGATCGGCAAGGGTCAGTTCGGGACAGTAGCGCCGGCACTCGGCCAGGTAGCCGCGCTTGAACAGCGAGTTGCGCAGTTCGCGCACGCCGGTGCGCACGTTCGCCAGCGCCACCCGGTGCACGCCGGGGAAGCCGAGGATCGCCCGCGCGTCCGCGAGGTCGACGCTGCCCTTGCGGTAGCCCTCCCTGGACAGTCCGAGTACCGCGTTCGGGCCGACGGTCAGCGCGCCGTCGATGGTCGGACTCAGATGCACCCCGAGGAAGGGCAGCGCGGGATCGGGGATCGGATAGATCAGCGTGCGCACCAGCCCGGCCCGCTCCGGCGGCAACTGGTAGTACTCGCCGCGGAACGGGACGATCCGAAAGTCGTTGCGCAGCCCGGCCATTCGCGCCAGCCGATCGGCCTGCAGGCCCGCGCACACCACCAGCGTCCGCGCCGTCCACGATCCGGCGGGTCCCGCCGCGGTGACCGAGGCGTCGGACTCGGCGAGCGAGGTGACCTCGGCGTCGAATACCAGCCGCCCGCCCGCCGCCCGCACCTCGTCGGCGAGCGCGGTCGTGATCGCGGTGTAGTCGACGATGCCGGTGTCCGGCACGAACAGCGCGCCGACACCGGACACCCGCGGCTCGCGCCTGCGCAGCTCGGCGGCGTCGAGCAGCTCGACCTGCACGCCGTTGGTGACCGAGCGCTCGTGCAGGGCCAGCATCCTGCGGTGCTCGGCCGCGTCGGTGGCGACCAGCAGCTTGCCGCACACCTCGAACGGAATGCCTTGTGCCGCAGCGAACTCCTTGGTCCAGCGCGCCCCTCGGCGGCACAGCCGCGCCTTCAGACTGTCCGGCGGGTAGTAGATACCGGAGTGGATCACCCCGCTGTTGTGCCCGGTCTGATGGGTGGCCAGGGCACCCGCCTTCTCCAGCAGGACGAGGGTCGCACCCGGGTGGCGTCGCAGGATTCGATGCGCCGTCGCCACCCCGACGATGCCACCGCCGATCACGCAGAAGTCGTACGTACTGTCCGGCATATCGAGAACAGTAGGCCGAGAGTCACACCGCCAGTGTCGGTTCCGAATCCGTCGGCTCGGGAGTGGAGGCCTGGCTCGGTGTGGGCACCTGGTTCGGCGTGGGGGCCTGGTTCGGTGTGGATGCCTGATTCGGCGGGGAGGCGCGGTTCGGCGCGGGCCGCGGCTTCGGGGCCGGGGTCCGGTTGAGGTGCAGATCGTGGTCGCCGAGCGACGGGTCGGTCAGCAGGAGCACCACTTCGCCGGTGCGCGTGTCGAATTCGGTGCGCAGCCGGGTGCCGCTCGCGGGCTCGGGGTGCGTCTGCTGGTTGCCGGTCAGCACGTCGAGCGCGTTGGTGCCGACGGTGATCGCGACCGTACCGGTCCCCGCGCCGGCCACCTCGGCGTCGACGTAGGCGTCGCCGAGCCGCAGGTTCGCACCGACGGTCTCGCGGTGCGGCGCGGGAGCCGATGCCGGCCGCTGAAGCGGCGCCACGGCCGGAAAGGCTTGTGGATCAACCGGTTTCGGGCTCGTCGCGACGAGTCCGCGCGCGGGTCGCGGCGATACCGCCGGTAGCTCGAAGTGTCCGCCGGTCAGCATGGTGTCTACCCACGCGGTCTCACCGCTGGGCTCCTCGATCGCCCGCGCGGGCGGCACGGCGGGTTCGCCGGACACCCGGTCGAGGTCGGCCATCTGACGCACCACGTAGGAACCGGCGACCACGGTAAGACTGAGGCTGGCGACACCCGCGAGGACGATCGCGGCGTGTCGAGCGATCTGAGCATGCTTCTTTTCGATCACGATGCGTTCCTTCCCTCCGCCCCTGCTCCCCCTGGCAGCCCGGCCCGCATCGTTGAAAGCCGTACGGTTGTCCAGGTTACGGCGGGGGCCGGGTGGGTATCGCGTCGGAGAGATCAGAATCACACCGCGGGCCGGGTCGTCGTAACAAACGCCGATCCGCGGAGTCGTTGATGTTTCCAACACCTCGCGGGCGGGTAAACAAACCTCTAGCTGGCGAGCGTCATCCTCGACTGCCACATCGAGACACCCGGCCAATGGCGTCCGGCCGACACGAACGGCGCACCCAAGTGTGGCGCTCGCCCGCTCCCGAAACTATTGGATCGGGTCGGGTGTCGACGACGGCCGGATGTACGCATCCGGCCGTCGTTGCCGTCTCAGGGGAGCCGACCCGATCTCGAACGCAGCGGCCCGGCTCAGGCGAACTGACCCGCGGCCCGGCCCGCTCCCGTCGGTCCCGCGAAAGCCTGTGCGAGAGTGAGCCACTCGGCCGCGTCCGGGCCGACCGTCGTGAGCGCGAGATCGCCGGGGTGGCGGCGCTGGGTCACCAGCAGGCAGAAATCCAGGGCGGGTCCGGTCACGCTCTGCTCGGCGTCCTCGGGACCCCAGGTCCAGGCTGCGCCGTCGGGGGCGATCAGCTCGACGCGGAATTCGGCTGCGGGCGGGGTCTTTCCGTGCACGGAGTAGGCGAAGTTCCTGGTGCGCACGCCGATGTGGGCCACCGTACGCAGCCGCGCGGTGGGGGTGCGGGTGACGCCGACGGTGTCGGCCACGTCCTGGCCGTGCGCCCAGGTCTCCATGATGCGGGCCGAGATCATCGAGGCCGCGCTCATCGGCGGCCCGAACCAGGGCAGTCTGCTGCCCGCCGGCACGCCGCGCAGCGCCGCGGTGAGCGTCTTGCGGCCGCGGTGCCAGCGATCGAGCAGGTCCGCGGGCGGCACGGTCGCGGCCTCCTCGGCGGCCTCGTCGACGAACGTCAGTGCGCGCGGCCCGGCCTCGATCACCAGGCGCTGGAACTCGTCGCCGTCGGCGGCGGCGAGCGTCGCGACCTCGTCGGTCCAGGCCAGATGCCCGATTTGGTGGGCGATGGTCCAGCCCGGCGCGGGGGTGGCGAGCGACCAGTCGGCCGCGGGCAGCGGGGTGACGATTCGTTCCAGGTCCGCGCACTCGTCGGCGAAATCCTGGAGCAGCGCTTCGAGGTCAGCCATCTGTTCCCTGTCTAATCGCGGCGCCCGCGGCCGCTTTCGTGGTCACGCGGGCGGCGCCCACGGGCCTCGACGCGCACGCCGTGGTACCGATCGGTGGCACGTGTGCCCTCGCCGGTTCAGCATCGCAGCGGCCACAGAAAAATGCAAGCATGCGTGCTTGTATTTTGATCGGCCGGGTCGAAGCTCGTCTACCAGCCGAAAAGGATCAGATGCGAGGCGCCGACCACCAGTCCGAGCACCGCGCCGTGCAGGTACAGCAGCCACGCGTCCTGCTCGACCGACGCGTAGAACATCTCCATGAACTCCCCCGGCGTCAGCTGCCGAAGCTTGCGCGCCGCGAACACGTCGATGGTCTTGGCCTGCTCCAGCGTGAACTCCTCGTCCTCCACCAGGCTCGGCGCCAACCCGACGGCGGCGCCGGCCGCACCCGCCTTGAGGTTGTCGAACTGCCTGCGGCCGAGGGCGGCGCGCACCAACGAGGTGGTCGGGCCGAGCTGGCGGTGGATCTCGTCGGAGATGAGCCGCTCCAGCAGATGCCGGGTCTTGTCGCCGTTGGGCCCGTCGAGCAGCTCCCGCGACAGGTTCGGCAGGGTGAGCACCTGATAGGCCAGGATGTGCGCGAGGTCGGTCGCCGCCTGCGGCTGCCGCTTGGCCAGCAGCGCCTGCTGCCACAGGTACTTGTACCAGGGCTGCGGATCGCCCGGCTCGAACACCATCTTGACCGCGATGACGTTGACGAGCACCCCGATCGTCGCCGAGGCGAGCAGCACGATCACCCAGCCCGGCACCCAGCCGAGCACCGGAATCTGATGGTGCACATGCATATACAGCGCCAGCAGCAGGCCGAACGGCGCGCCGAGCAGGCCGATCCTGACCATGAAGCGCAGCTCCGGCGCCGCGATCGTGGTGGTCAGATCCTTGAGGATGCCCGGGTTGTCCTGCAGGTAGCGGATGACGAAGCTCTTGATGTCGATGAGCTGGTCGACGTTGTCGCCGAGCGAGGCGAACGCACGCCGTGACAGCGCAGGCATCTCCCGATCAACCCGCTGGTAGATGATCTGCTTGGCCGCGCGCGGCACTGTCCGCCACAGGTCCGGGTTCTCCCGGCTCATCAGCTCGTCGACCAGCGGTTGCACCTGCTTCCGGGCGAGCACCGCGACGTAGTCGGCGATGCCGTCCAGGTCGAGTTCGTGGATGAAGTCGCGCGGGCTGCCGATCCGCATCAGCGCCTTGTCCACGCAGATGCTGGCCATCTTCTCCGCCCGCGCCGGAATGAACCCCTGAAATCCGAGCCTGCGCCCGTCGCCGGAGAAGGTGGGCAGCACCTGCACCCGGCGCGGGAAGTACGGATAGAGCAGGTGCAGTCCCGGGATGCGGACGCCGCGAAATCGTTCCGGCCAGAACAACATCAGCACGCCGGTCCAGTTGGTCAGCCAGCCGGCCAGCGCGCTGAAGATCGGGAACGTCACCAGATCGACCACGAACTTGGACTGGCCCGTCAGCTCTTCCCAATCGATGAACACGCCGGCGGCGAGCGAACTCATCGATGGATCTCCCTAGGCCGAACCGGCGGAACCGCCGGTATGAGGTATCAAGGCCCCCACATTGTCATTGCCCCGGAGCGAGTGTCAACGCGGCTACCATGGGCGCGCCCGAGCTGGACCGGGCGTGAGCATGACATCCGTTTCGCGCGGTCACCGACCGCCGACGTCGCAGGAGGTCGCGTGTCCGAAAAGCCAGTATCCGACGACCGGGACGAGGACGCCGCGCGGGTGAGCCGTCGCCACGTGATGGGGA
>NZ_BAGH01000422.1 GCF_000308715.1 Nocardia tenerifensis NBRC 101015 | reverse complement strand
GCACCGTGCTTCCGCTCGCCGTCGCGCCCCGCCTCCGGGCCGAGCACCCGCGGCGCGAACCCGGCCGCCAGCAGCGCGCTGACCAGCGGCCCGAGCCCGCTCACCGCGACCGCGACCGCCGAGGCGAAGTCCCCCGCACCGATCAGCCCGATCACCGCCACCGACGTGGCCGCGCCGAGCCCGGCACAGCCCGAGGCCACCGTCGCCAGCACCGAATTCATCGGGACCAGCCAGCGCTGGGCGAGCACGCGCGGCAAGGCCGCCGACACGCCCGACAAGACGAACCGGCTGATCCCCACCACCGCCAGGGCCAGCAACAGCAGCGGCGTCTCCCCGAGGCCGGCCAGCAGGCCCGCGCACACCAGCGCGATCAGCACCGCCCGCGCCATATTCGCCACCAGCAGCACGGTGCGCCGATCCCACCGATCCAGCAGCGCCCCCGCATACGGCCCGATCAGCGAATACGGCAGCAGCAGCACCGCGAAACCGGCGGCGATGGCCAGCGGATCGGTCTGCCGCTCCGGATTGAACAGAATGGCCCCCGACAACGCCGCCTGAAACATGCCGTCGCCGAACTGACCGCTGAACCGCACCGCGGCCAGCCGAACCACCCCCGGGCTCTCGCGCAGCGCGGTCCACAGCGGCTCAGGCCGCTCGTCCGATGGAATAGAACTTTCCGAGCGACCAGTGGACACGCCGCGAGGTTACTGGGTTGGGTTTACGGGCGGTGAACGGCGCTGGCCGAGCTTGTGTGTAGCGGTGACCGGGGCCGTGGATCGCCTTGTGGTGACCCGCTCAGTTGGGGTCGGTGACCAACGCGCTGACCGCGGCGCGGGTATCCGGGGCCATCGGGAGGTCGTGTATGGCGGCGGCGTCGATCCAGGCGAACGCGTCGTGCTCGCCGGGCTCCAGCGCCACCTCGCCGGGCTCGACGTCGACCACGAAGCTGAATTTGCGCACCCTGGACTTGGTTCGGGTGGCGTAGTCGATGCCGCCGAGGAAGTCGGTGATGGCGCGCACCCGCAGGCCGGTCTCCTCGAACAGCTCACGCTCGACGCACTCGGCGAAGGTCTCGCCGGATTCGACTCCGCCGCCGGGGAGTTCGTACATACCGCCGTGGAAGTCGTCGGGGACTCGGCGCACCACCAGAAGTTTGCCGTGGCGGAACACCGCGACGCCGACGACGAAGTGCGCGATGCCCTCGCGGCGCGCCTCGTCGCGGAGTTGTCGCTCGATGCGCGCGAGATCCTCGGGTCGCATCAGTCCGTCACCTCCGGTTACCTTGCGGCGCACCATCTTACGGAGTCGGCACGGGTGCGTGCCGCGCGCGCCGGCGAGTTCGCCCGCCGTGTCCCCGGAGCGGTCGGTTCTGCTCGCCTGACGTTCACCCGCTGGTCGCTCGCGTAAAATGCCGAGTGCAGCACAATTTACTAGGAATGTGGAGTACCGCGCCGTCTGTGCTCCTACCCTGAAAGGTGATCGGTGCACGGTCCGGAGAGGAGGACCTGATGTCCACGCTCACGACACCACACATCGACGTCCATCGAGCAGGCGACCGAATGAAGACACGGGTGTCCTGGCTGGATTCGAAGCATTCGTTCTCGTTCGGCGAGCACTACGATCCCGACAACACCCATCACGGCCTGCTGCTCGTGAACAACGACGACATCGTCTCCCCGGGTCAGGGTTTCGACACGCATCCGCACCGAGACATGGAGATCGTGACGTGGGTGCTGGGCGGCAGCCTGGTGCACCAGGATTCGCTCGGCCACAGCGGCATCATCTACCCCGGTCTGGCCCAGCGGATGAGCGCCGGCACCGGCATCCTGCACTCGGAGAAGAACGACGCGTGGCGCCTCGACGGCGCCGAACACGACGAGCCGGTGCATTTCGTGCAGATGTGGGTGGTGCCCGACGAGCCGGGCCTGACGCCCGGCTACCAACAGCTCGAGATCGACGACGAACTGGCGACAGGCGCCCTGGTGCCGGTGGCCGCGGGCCTGCCGCGCTACCGCGACCGCACCGCCATCGCCATCAACAGCAGCCACGCGGCGTTCCACGTGGCGCGGATGACCGGCGAACCCGATCAGGTCATCGAGCTGCCCGACGCGCCCTACCTGCACGTCTTCGTCGCCGCCGGCGAGGTGGAGATGGAGGGCGTCGGGACCCTGGACGAGGGCGACGCGGTCCGGCTGACCCGATCCGGTGGTCAACGCGTCACCGCGCGCCGGCCCTCGGAGGTCTTGGTCTGGGAGATGCACGCGCGACTCGGCGCGCAGTAGCCAATTACCGTCGCGCCCCGCGCGTCCGGGGTCGCGCCGCGCTGGGTTGCGACAAAATGGGCATACCTCGCATTAACATCCGCCCGTAGCGCGGGCGATCAGTAGGCGATCCCCGCGCACCCGCCGGACCAGCCGGTCCGGATCGGGCGGCGCGAGGCACCGACGGAGAGGAAGTCCATGTCGCAATATCCGCCTCCCGGCCAGTATCCGCCGCCGCCCGGGTACCCGCCGCCGGGTCAGCAGCCCGGTCAGCCCGGCTACTGGCAGGAGTCGCCCAAGGGCAAGGGTCTGGCGATCACCGCGCTGGTGCTCGGCATCCTCGCGCTGCTGAGTTTCTGGACGCTGGTCGGTGGCTACCTGTTCGGCGCGTTCGCCCTCATCTTCGGCATCGTCGCGCTGGTGAAGGCGCGGTCGGGTCGCGCGGGCGGCACGGGCATGGCGATCACCGGTCTGGTCCTCGGCGCGCTCGGCCTGATCGGCGCGATCGTGGTCACCGTCGTTGGCTACAGCTTCTTCGTCAACAGCGGCGGCAAGGACTTCATCGACTGCGTGAACAAGGCGAACGGTGATCAGTCCAAGATCGACCAGTGCGAGCGGGACTGGAACCAGCGCCTCGAGGACAAGTACAGCGTCACCCTGACCCCGCCGCCCGCTCCTACTCGCTGAGCGAACGCGGCCGAGGGGCGGCGTCAGTCGCGCTCGGCGCTGCGGGTCGCGCTCGGACGCTGTGGTCATGGCAGGGCGCGAGTCGCGTTCGAGCGGCGCGTTTCACTGTCGGTGGCAGCTGCCCTCGTCGGTCGGCGAGGGCAGCACGACTTGCCTACCGGGTGGCGCGGCCGAGGCGCGCGGACCCGGACTGAGCGGCGAACGGTTCGGCACCCAGTCCTGCGTGACTGAGCGCCGACTCCGGCGTCGATCGGCATACTGGATTCGTGACCTCCGAGCTGACCAGTCCCTCCGGCATCGATCTGTCCTATCTCGACCGGGACGTGCGGGTACAGGACGACCTGTTCGCGCACGTCAACGGTCAATGGCTGGACGACTACGAAATACCGGCCGACCGCGCCGTGGACGGCGCCTTCCGCAAGCTCTACGACCAGGCGGAGCTGGATGTCCAGGCGATCATCCAGCGCGCCTCGGCCGAGTCCGCCGAGCCGGGCAGCGATGCCCGCAAGATCGGCGACCTGTTCACCAGCTTCACCGACACCGCCACGGTGGCGGCGGCCGGGCTCGCCCCGATCGCGGCGGAGCTCGCCGCGATCAACGAGGTGACCGACCGCGGCGCGTTCGCGGCCCTGCTCGGCCGGCTGCAACGGACCGGCGTCGGCGGGGCGGTGAGCTTCTACGTCGACACCGACGACAAGGACTCCAGACGCTATCTGGTGCACGCCTCCCAGTCCGGCCTCGGCCTGCCCGACGAGTCCTACTATCGCCAGGACGAATTCGCCGAGATCCGCGCCGAGTACATCGCCCACATCGGCCGGATGTTCGCGCTGGTCGCCGCCGATTCGCGGACCGCGCCGCTGCTCCCGGGGGACCTGGACACGGTCGGTCAGCGGGTGTTCGAGCTGGAGCGCAAGCTGGCCGCCGGACACTGGGACGTGGTCCGCCGCCGCGACGCCGAACGCAGCTACAACCTCACCACCTTCGACGCACTGGTCGCCGAGCACCCCGAATTCGACTGGGCCGCCTGGACTTCGGCGCTCGCCGAGGGAGTCGAGCGATCCGGCCCCGAACTGTTCGCCGAGATCATCGTGCGCCAGCCGGATTACCTGCGCACCTTCGCGCAGGTGTGGTCGACGGAGTCGCAGGCCGACTGGCAGGCCTGGGCCGCCTGGCGGGTGATCCGGGCGCGCGCACCGTATCTCACCGACGACCTGGTCGAGGAGAACTTCGCCTTCTACGGCCGCACACTGACCGGCGCGCAGGAGAATCGGGAACGCTGGAAGCGCGGCGTCTCGCTGGTGCAGGATCTGCTCGGCGAGGCCGTCGGCAAACTGTATGTGGCCGAACACTTCCCGCCCGAGGCCAAGGCCAGGATGGTCGAGCTGGTCGCCAACCTGCGAGAGGCGTACCGCCGCAACATCTCCCAGCTGGATTGGATGGGTCAGGACACCAGGGCGGCCGCGCTGGCCAAGCTGGAGAAGTTCACCCCGAAGATCGGCTACCCGGACAAGTGGCGCGACTACTCCGACGTGCGGATCGACCCTGCCGACCTGGTCGGCAACTACCGCAACGGCTACGCCGCCGACCACGATCGCGACCTGAACAAGCTCGGCGGCCCGGTCGACCGCGACGAGTGGTTCATGACGCCGCAGACCGTGAACGCCTACTACAACCCCGGCATGAACGAGATCGTCTTCCCCGCCGCGATCTTGCAGCCGCCGTTCTTCGACATGAACGCCGACGACGCCGCCAACTACGGCGGCATCGGCGCGGTGATCGGGCACGAGATCGGTCACGGCTTCGACGATCAGGGCGCGAAGTACGACGGCGACGGCAACATGGTCGACTGGTGGACCGACGACGACCGCGCCGAGTTCGGCAAGCGCACAAAGGCGTTGATCGACCAGTACAACGTGCTCTCCCCCAAGGCGCTACCCGACGAGCACACCGTCAACGGCGAGTTCACCATCGGCGAGAACATCGGCGATCTCGGCGGCCTCTCCATCGCCCTGGAGGCCTACAAGATCTCCCTCGACGGCGCCGAGGCCCCGGTCATCGACGGGCTCACCGGCCTGCAGCGCGTCTTCTACGGCTGGGCCCAGGTCTGGCGCACCAAGGCCCGCACCGAGGAGGCCGTCCGCCGCCTGGCCATCGACCCGCACTCCCCGCCCGAGTTCCGTTGCAACGCGGTGGTTCGCAATATCGACAGCTTCCACGAGGCCTTCGACGTGCACCCCGGCGACGCCCTGTACCTGGACCCGGCGGAGCGCGTGAAGATCTGGTGACCGCTCGACAGCGGTAGAGCCGGGGAACGCCCTCAGCGCAGGCGTTCCTCGGACTCCGCGTCGAAGAAGAACACGTCGTCGAGTTTCGGACGCAGCCGCAGCGTATCGCCGAGCGCGACCCGGAAGCGGCGGTCGACGCGTGCGACGACCTTCCCGGAGCGGCTGCTCCAACTCTCGGCGACGCCGTGGCTGTAGACAAACGACTCCGCGCCCAGCTCCTCCAGCAGCTCCGCGGCGACGGTGAGACCACCCTCCTCGGTGGTCACCTCCCACGACTCCGGGCGGATGCCGACGATCACCCGGTCACCGGTTTTCGCGGTGCGGGGCAGCGGGATTCGCAGATCGTCCAGGACGGCGGCCCCGTCGCGCACCGGCGCCTCCAGCAGGTTCATCCCCGGCGAGCCGATGAAACCGGCGACGAAGGTGTTCACCGGATTGTCGTAAAGCTCTCGCGGCGCGGCGATCTGCTGCAACTTGCCGTCGAGCAGCACCGCGACCCGGTCGCCCATGGTCATCGCCTCCACCTGGTCGTGGGTGACGTAGACCGTGGTGGTGCCGAGCCGCTTCTGCAGCGCCGCGATCTGAGACCGGGTGCTCACGCGCAGCTTGGCGTCCAGGTTGGACAGCGGCTCGTCCATGCAGAACACCTGTGGTCTGCGCACGATCGCGCGGCCCATGGCGACCCGTTGCCGTTGTCCGCCGGACAGTTTCGCCGGCTTGCGGTCGAGCAGGTGCTCGAGCTCGAGCATTTTCGCCGCTTCCTGCACCCGGACCAGCGTGTCGGCCTTGTTCATGCCCGCGTTGCGCAGCGCGAAGCCCATATTCTGCGCCACAGTCATATTCGGGTACAGCGCGTAGCTCTGGAACACCATCGCCACGTCGCGCGCCCGCGGCGGCAGCCCGGTGACGTCCCGGCCGCCGATCAGGATTCGCCCGGCCTCTACCGATTCCAGCCCGGCCAGCATGCGCAGGCTGGTCGACTTGCCGCAGCCCGATGGTCCGACGAGAACGATGAACTCCCCGTCGGCGATGTCGATCTCCAGGCTGTCGACGGCGGGTGCCTGCGCACCGGGGTACAGGTGCGTCACGCCGTCGAACTGCACTGTGGCCATGGGGTCGATCTCCTCGTGTGAAACTCACGGCGGCGGCCACGCGGGGTGGCCGCCGCCGGGGTGTGGGTGTTACTTGGGCAGCTTCGGTGTGATCTGCCGGTCGATGATGGCCTGCAGCTGGCTGGTGACGTTGGCGTAAACCATTGCGGGGTCGGCGTTCTGGAGCCCGATCTGCTCCAGGCCGGTGCCGATGATCTGATCGCCGCCCGGCACGAACACCCGGGCGTAGTCCTGCGACTTGGTCAGCGGCAGCTGGTCGATGGCGACCTTCGCGTTGGGGTTCTTCGCCAGGAAGTCCTGCTCGCTCGGGTCGGTGACCGCCGACTTGCGCACCGGCATGTACCCGGTGGCCTGCGAGAAGTACGCCGTGTTCGCGGCATTGGTGATGAACTCGATGAACTTGAGCGCGTTCACCTTTCGCTGATCGGAGATCCGCGCCGGAATGGCCAGGCCCGCGCCGCCGGTGGTGACGCCGGGCCCGTTCGGGTGCGGCAGGAACGCGGTGCCGAACTGCAGCTTGCCCTCCGCGTTCTGCTTGATGCCCTTGAGGTCGCCGGTGGAGGCGATGGTCGAGGCGATCACCCCGGTGCCGAAGTCGACCGCGATCTGCGGCTTGATGCCCGCGTACTTCTTGGTGTGGATCATGTCGCGCAGGAACTGTCCGGCGGCGATGGTGCCCGGATCGGTGAACCGCAGCTTCCACTGATCGGAGTACGCGCCGCCGAAGGTCCAGTTCGGGCCCTGGAAGGTCCAGGCCAGGTAGTTCTTGGCGTCACCCCAGCCGTGCGCGAGCTTGCCGTCGCCGACGACGGACTGGATCTTCGGGCCCCACTCGTCGAACTCCTGCCAGCTGTTCGGACCGCGGTCGGGCAGACCGGCTTTGGCCCACACGTCCTTGTTGTAGTAGAACAGCGGTGTCGAGCGGGAGTACGGCAGCGCGTAGTGCTTGCCGTTGAACAGGTAGTCGGCGGCCAGCGAGTCGACGTAGTCGTCCAGCCTCATCCCCGCGTCGCCGAAGTGCCCGTCCAGCGGCTCGATGGAACCGTTGAGGGCGTAGTTGAACCACCAGACATCCGACAGCACAACGACATCGGGCAACTCGCCGCCGGACAGCGCCGCGTTGAACTTCTGCGACACCTCCTCGTAGTTCTTGCCCGCGTCGATCAGGTTGACCTTCAGCTCGGGGAACTTCTCCTGGAACCGCTTGATCAGCTCGTTTTCCTGATCCTTCGAGCTGCCCGGGTGATTCGACCAGAAGTTGATGGTGTTGGCGTCGCCGGACTGCTTCGAGCCACCGCCGGTGCCCGCGCATGCGGTGAGGGCCGCGCCCGCGGCGACGGCGCCGGCCAGCCCGATGAACCCGCGCCGCGACAGCGCGGGGAACTGAGAAGTGGACACGTAGTTTCTCCTGTATCTAACCCTTGACCGCACCCGAGGTGAGGCCTTTGATCATGTGGCGTTGCAGCAGCAGGAACACCACGAGAATCGGCAGCATGGTCAGCAGCGTGCCCGCCATCACCGGCCCCCAGTTGGTGACGCTCGGATTCTCGGTGTTCTGCAGGAGGGTCAGGCCGACCGGCAGCGTGGCGACCTCCGGCCCGTCGGCCATCAGGAACGGCCACAGGTACTCGTTCCACTCGTTGACCAGCGTCACCACCGCGAAGGCGACCATCGTCGGGCCGGACATCGGCAGCACCACCCTGGTCAGCAGCCGCCACCAGTTGGCGCCGTCCATCCGGGCCGCCTCGATGACCTCCGAGGGCAGCGACAGGAAGTGGTTGCGCATCAGGAACGTGCCGAAGGCGACGCCGCAGAGCGGAACGATGATGCCCACCAGGGTGTTTCGCCAGCCGAGTTGCGACACCAGCGCGTAGTTGGAGATGACGGTGATCTGGTTGGGCACCATCAGCGCCGCGATGATCACCAGAAACACCACCGACTTACCCGGAAAGCGCAGGAACACCAGCCCGTACGCGCTGAACACGCCGAGCACGAACTTCACCGCGGACACGATCGCGGTGACGATCAGCGAGTTGCCGAAGAAGGTCCAGAACGGCAGCTTGGTGGTCGCGTCGCCATAGTTCTCCGGATGAAAGCTGTGTGGCCAGTACACCGCGGGCTGCACGTAGATGTCCGGGCGCGCCTTGAACGAGGTGATGAGGATCCAGAACAGCGGAACCCCGACGATGATCAGCACGCAGACCATGGCCGCGTAGCCGAGCAGCGTCACCCCGAGCCGGCGACGCTGGTAGGAAATCGTTTCGGCCCCTGGGCTTCTCACTGCTCATTCCGATCCATGACGCGAACCTGCACCAGAGTGACGACCAGCAGCACCAGGAACATGATGGTGGCCACGGTCGCCCCGTAACCGGCGCGGAAATTACGGAAAGACTCCTCGTACACCTGGTAGACCATCGTGGTCGTGCCCGTGCCGAGCGGCCCGCCGCGGGTCATCACGTTGATGATGTCGAAGACCTGCAGCGAATTCAGCAGCACCGTGATGGACAGGAAGAACGTGGTCGGGCGCAGCTGCGGCAGCAACACCTTGGTGAAGGTGGTCCAGCGGCTCGCGCCGTCCATCTCGGCCGCCTCCATCAGCTCGGCCCGAACCCCTTGCAGCGCGGCGAGATAGATGACGAAGCTGTAGCCGAGGTTCTTCCAGATGTAGGTCACCGTCACCATGAACAGCGCCCAGTGCGGGTTCTGATAGAAGTCCGGCACCTTGTCCACGCCCGCGCGCTCCAGCAGGTCCTGGACCAGGCCGAAGCTCGGATCGAAGATGAACTGGAAGGCGACGCCGATGGCGGCGCCGGAGATGACGAACGGCGCGAAGATCGCCGAGCGGACCACGTTGCGTCCGAACAGCTTCCGGTCCAGCAGCAGCGCGAGCGCGAGCCCGAGCACCATGCTGCCGACCACCGCGGCGAGGGTGAAGACCACGGTGTTGGTGACGATGTCCCAGGAGTCCGACCGGCCCCACCACTCGCGGTAGTTGTCCACGCCGATGAAGGTGGCGACCGGGTCGGAGATGTTCCAGTCGTAGAAGGAGAGCCGGATGTTGTCGAGCAGCGGCCGGTAGACGAACAGCGTCAGCAGCGCGAGATTCGGGACGACCAGCACGAGGAACAGCGCGTAGTCCTGCCAGGGCCGGTTTCGCAGACCGCGTCCACGCGGTGGGGGCAGTACTCGTTCCGGCTTCGCTCGCACGTCGCGCACTCTACGGACAGGAGCAAACGGTCGGTTAACGCGATCCTGCCGACCACTGAACATCTCGAGCACGCGCCCAGTGAATCAAAACCCCTGGGCCGCAAACGGCATTTTGCCGCAATTGAGCTAGCCCGCCTCTCCGGGAATTCAGGCCAGACTCAGGATCGCTGCTGGTCGCGTCGGCGTCCGGCGGTCGAGGAAGGGGTCGGGTCAGCCGGTACCCGACGAGTTACCCATGTGCGCACGAGATCAGCTGTCACGTTGTGCACGTGGGTAACTCGTTCACCCGGCCTGCATACGGCGCCAGTAGCGCGCTGCTGCTACTGCTGCTAGTTCCAGTCGCCGGCGAGGCCGTCGCTGGTGCCGATCGAGCCGCCCTTGGTGTTCACGATGATCACCGGGTCGCCCTTGCGCGAGTTCTCCATGAACCACTTGGCGTTCTCGGTGCTCACGTTGAGGCAGCCGTGGCTGGCGTTGGAGTTGCCCTGCTGGCCGACCGACCACGGGGCGGCGTGCACGAAGATGCCGCTGTTGGAGATGCGGGTCGCGTACTCGACCTCGAGCTTGTAGCCCTCGGGGTCGGTGGTCGGCACACCGTAGGTGGACGAGTCCATGATCATCTTGCGCAGCTGCTCGCCGACGACGTAGGTGCCGTTGGGGGTCTCGTGCTTGGTCTTGCCCATCGAGGTCGGCATCGTCTTCACCTCCTCACCGTTGCGGGTGATGGTGATGGTGTGGGTGTTGTCGTCGGCCGTGCTGACGAACGCGTCGCCGATCTTGAAGGAGCTGCGGGTGCCGCCGGCCTCGACCGTCACGTCGGTGTTGTCCGGCCAGAAGTCGTTCGGCCGCCAGCGCACCTGCTTGTCGCCGCGCCAGTAGAAGTGGCCGGGCGCGGCCTTCGAGGAGGTGACCTTGATGAATTTCTCGGCGGCGGCCTGATCGGCCACCGGCTCCTTGAAGTTGATGATGATCGGCTGGGCCACCCCGACCACCTCGCCGTCGGCGATGTTGATCGACGGGGGCGCGAAGTTGGGCTGCTGCGGCGCGGGATCCTGCGCGGATCCGGCCGAGCCGGAACCGAACGGGAACGGCTCGGCATCGGCGGGGGCGACCAGCAGAACGCCCGCCGCGATCGTCGCGGACAACAGGGCGCCAGCCCGCAGCCTGCGGGTTAGCTGAGCTGCCCTGCGATGGGCAGGTAGCGACCCGGTGTGCGAAGCGACATGCATAGGTTTCTCGTCCATTCCATCTCTCGGCGCACCCGCGCGAACACGCGTGTCACGAGATCTCTCATCGGCGTGGAGCGGGCAGAGCTCTCCCCACGGGTATTGACGGCCCGACCCTGCATCCTTCCTACCGTCCCGATGCGGCCCGAAGCCAGTTGCGTTTCATAGTGATTCGTTCCGACCGCTCGGTGTGGTCGCCGTCACATATCCGGTCAGGCGCGGTGCGCCCTTCCGAAAGCTACCGGTCACGTCGGCGAGTCCGGTGTGTCGGCAGATGCCGCTGGTCGGTCGCCGTGCGGGTCTCGTCAAACGCCTTCGTGACGTAAATCACTCACCACATCGAAGGGAATCGGGCGGTGCGGACCGGTTGCTATGTTGTGCGGCACCGACATCGGCGCGCGCCCGTTCGCGTAGCGCGGCGGCAACCGCAGCCGCACGCGGTTCACGATGGTAGCCAACGCGATTCGCAGTTCGTAGTCCGCCAGCGCGGCCCCGACGCAGCGCCGGTGCCCGCCCCCGAACGGCGCGAACTCGAACGGCCCGTACCGGCGCTCGAGGAACCGCTCCGGCCGGAAGCGCTCCGGCTGCGGCCACACGCGCGGATCGGTGTGCAGCAACGGCACCGCGACCCCCATCGTGTCGCCCGCCGCCAAGGCCACCCCGCGCACCGGGTACGGCGTGGTCAGCCTGCGCAGCACGATCGGCACCGCGGGGTGCAGTCGCAGCGTCTCGTGGCACACCGCGTCCAGATAGGGCAGGCGCGCCAACTCCGCCGGGTCCGCCTCCGGCCCGGCGGCGCGCAACTCCGCGCGCAGCCGGGCCAGCGTGCCCGGCTCGCGGTGCAGGTGGAACAGCGCCCAGACCAGCGACGTCGCGGTGGTCTCGTGCCCGGCGACGAGCAGGGTGCGCAGTTGTTCGCACAGTTCGTCGTCCGTGATCGCGGTGCCGTCGTCGTAGCGCGTGCTCAGCAACATGCCGAGGATGTCGGTGGCCTGGTCGCCGACGATGGTCCGCCTGCGCGCGATGTCGTCGAGGATCAACCGATCGAGCCGCGCGCGGGCCGCGACGAACCGATCCCACGGCGCCGCCCCGAACATCCCGTGCCGCAGCGACGGCATCAGCATGAGCGGTCCGGAGAACGCGGTGAGGAATTCGCCGACGGCCCAGGTGTATTCGGCCCGCCGCTCGTAGCTGTCCACCCCGAACACCGCGGCGAGGATCACCCGCAGGGTGATCGCCCGCGCGGCCGCCCGCGAGTCGATGCGGACGCCGGGCCGCCACGCCCGCCCGCCCGGCTCGGCGCCGCTCATCTCCCGCAGCACCGAGTCTCGAATGATGGTGCCGTAGGCACGGATTCGCGCGCCGTGGAAGGCGGGCGCCAGCAGCGCGCGGTCGCGGCGGTGCCGCTCGCCCGCCGCGAGGATCAGCGCGGCCGTGCCGACCAGCGGCTCGATCGGATTCGGCCGGGGCGGTTCGAGCGCGTCGGGCGGCGCGCGGAAGATCTCGCGCGCACCCTCGACGGTGCCGGTGAACAGCGCGGAGCCGAACCCCGGGAAGCGCACGAAGAACGGATCGCCCTCGCGCGTGCGCCGCCAGCGGAAGTACCTGTCGAAGTCGAGCCCGGCCGCGAGCGCGTGCAGCACGACCAGCCGCGGGGCCCGCGGCGCGGCGAGCGTCGTCGACTCGCCCGTGCACACGTCCATATCTATGGGTACGAACTAACCGGTCCGTGGGTTCGATGCCGACAATCCGTGTGCGGCTTAAGAGTCCGACTCGTCGACGACGCCCGCGAGTTCCGTGCTCGGCCGATCGGATCGGCCGGCGTCGCCGGGCGCGTTCCTCAGGACAACTGCTGCGCGGGCGTCTGCCAGCGGCCGAAAGGCGTGCTCAGGCAGGTGTCGCCGGTGCGCGAATTCCAGGCGAAGGCCCCGCCGCCGAGGCACACGACCGTGTTGTCGGCGGTCTGCGCGGCGGCCCTGGATCCGTCGAACGCGACCGACACGGCGATGACCGGCGCGCCGGGACTGCGGGAGACCTCGTCGCCGTCGATGGAACTCCGGGCGATCGCGTCCTGGCCGACGCCGATCGCGATCGGCAGGCCGCCCGCGCCGTCGCTGGCCCCGACCCCGCCGGCCGCGCCGAC
>NZ_BAGH01000423.1 GCF_000308715.1 Nocardia tenerifensis NBRC 101015 | reverse complement strand
ACCGAGGGTCTGCTCACCTGCGGTACCCGCGGCGGGGGCGCTTCGTAGGGGCCGGCGTTCATGTCCGGGTCCTCGGCCTCCGCCTGCGCGGGTAGCCGTTCCCACGGCGCGACGGGCGCCCGACGGGCCGGTGGCCCGTCGCGCCGATCGGATCGAGGCCGATGCGCCGATGAGTCATCGTCGCTCATCATGCCTCCTGCGCCCGGCGAGACGGTGCATCCCGGTCGGCTCGGCGAGCGGCGTCAACGCTGAATCGCTCACCGTTCCTCCTGGTACTGCCCATTACTCACACCGCCCCTGCGCCGGTGCGAGCCTTCCGCGATTGTCCTCCACTCTGCCACTGTGGTTTGTCGGACGTCCAAATCCGGTACACCCGGCCGGTCGCCGGGCCGCGGAGATCGATGATCGGAACACAACGGAGGGCGCTAGCTCACCGTCCCTCACTGTGCCTCCTGATGCTCCTGCTGTATCACTCGCTTCTTGGCACGCAGGTACCGATTCACCCGGCGCCTGGTGCCCGGATCGAAACCTTCGTCGGCCGGATCCGGCTGCCCGCGGAACCGGCGCCACAAGCGACGACCGGCCAGCAGGAACAGCAGTACTCCGGCGCATGCGGTAATTATTGCCAGCGCCTGACCATAGGCGTTCGAGCGCACCGAGACGGAGGTGGCATTCCCCAGCGGAATTCCGTCCGGTGTGGTAAGGGAGATCGGAATAACCAGGTTACGGCTGTCGCTCACCTCGGTCGGGATTTGGAACGAGCGTGTCCCCTTCGCGGGGAGCTGCTGCTCCTGGAGGTCGGTGATCTTCGCCTCATGCGGCGCTTGGATGCGGAACTTGATGCGGATCGACACCGGCAGGTCGTTGCGCGCGACCAGCAACAACGGGCTCTGTTCGGACGCGAGGGTGTACACGCCGCCCGGCGGCAGCACGGTCACCGAGCGGTACATATTGTCCATCGCCCGGGTGGTCTGATCGACGCGGCGCTGGGCGAAGGTGTCGGCCTGGGTGGCGTCGCCGGTCCGCCGATCGGACAGGCTCAGCGCCCGGATCAGATCGTCGCGCAACGGGTCGAGGAACTGGCGCGGCGTCGGATCGGCCTCGGGCACCTCGACCAGCGCGCGCATCAGCTCGCTGATGCGGTGGCCTTGGTCGCGCGCCGGCGCGATGAAGCGGTCCGGCACGGCGTCCGCGGCGGCCTGCGACAGGTAGTCGAGTTCATACGGTCGCGGGTCGGGCGGCTGCGCGACCAGATCCTGGAACGGACGCGGCGTCGCGAGGTTGCCGCGCATCAGCAGTTCCACCTGGCGCAGCAGGGCCGTACCCTCATCCTTGCTCGCGCTCCACTGCTGCGGCGGCACGAGCAGGAGCGAACGCGGTTGATTCGGTTGGGGATTCAGCGCGGCCCAGGAGACCGCACCGAGCGCGTCCTGCAGCCGGGCGACGCGGGAATCGTTGCTGACCTCGTAGCGCACCTTGGCGGGGGTGAACGACGGGGTCGGCGGGTTCGAACCGAGCGCGGCGAGCGCCGTGGCGGACCAGATGTCGAACGTCGCGACGCGCAGCGCCGGATCGACGGCGGGGGTGGCCGTCGGATTCCCGTTCGGCGCGGCCGGATTCGCGGCTGTGGCCGGCGGTGACGGCGGGGCCGCGGTGATGGCGGGCAGGCGAATCACGTCGGGGTCGGCGGACTCCGCACTCGCCGCGTGCTGGGTCGCGGTCGGCTGTTGCTTGCTGTCGCCGCGGCCGGTGGTCGGCGTCGCGGTGTCGGACGGGTCCGCGGTGCCCTCCGGCGTGACGGCGGAGTCGGCGAGCACGGCCGTCGTGAAACCGTGGCCGCGCAACAGCATTCCCGCGCCCTTGTCGATGCTGCCGGAGTCCGGCAGGCTCACGCCGCGCACGGATTTGGTGGCCAGGATCGAGTCGACGAGTTCGGCGGGCGCGTTCATCGCCCTGGCCGAGAGGTCCGGGTCGTTCACCGCCGCCAGCGCGTCGAGGTCGACCTGCGCGAACGGCAGGGCGACGGTGCACATCGTCCCGGCGAGCGCGCGCAACCGGTCCAGCCAGGTCTGCGCCTGCGCGGCACCGGTGCCCGGGCGCGTCGCGCCGTCCGGATCGGACGGACTGGCCAGCACCCGGTAGCCCCTGGTCATCGCCTGCACGGTGATCAGCAGGTCCGGGTCGACCGCGAGACACACCGACGAGGCCAGCGCGCGGTCACGGGTCGGGGTCGCGTCGAACACCGTCTCCAACGCGCCGAGCAGTTGGTCCAGGCGGCCGCCCTTGGCAAGCGAGGCGGCCAACTCGTCGTCGGTGAGTTCGACCTTTCCCTCCGCCGAGCCGGGGACGCCGGCGACCAGCCGCGGGCGGTCGGCCAGCGGCCACAGCAGCGTGGTCGCCACCGGCGCGTCGGTCGGCGCGGTCACGGCCTGGTTCGCTTCGGGTGCGTCGAGGGTCTTGGCGGGCGGGGGCACGCCGAGCACGGGGAGCAGGAACCTGGCGTCGTCGAGCCGGGCCTGGTTGCCGTAGTCCGGCTTGCCGTTCACGTTCAACAGCAGCGGGTAGACGCCCGGCTCGGTGATGTTCAGGGTCTGTTTGTCGGTGCCGCCGCCCGGACGGAGCGGGATGGTGACGGTGAACTTCGTGCGTTCGCCCTTGTCGAGTTGCGGCACAACGTCTTCGAAATCGCCGTTGACGTCGTAGTTCACCTGATCGAGCTGCAGCGTCGCGCGCAGATCGCGCGGGGTGGCGATCGCCGCGCCGCGCTGGGCGCGGACGGTGACGTCCTTCACCTCGCGATCGCCGATGTTCATGATCGAGCCCGAGATCGTCAGCGTCGGATCGCTTGTCGTGGTGATCGCGGTGGGGGTGACCGAATCCAGTGACAGCTTCAGGAATTTGCGCTCGGTCGAGGTCGCGGTGCCGGTGGGCTGGGCTTGCGCCGAGGGGGTGACCAGCATCGGCAACGTCGTCGAACCGAGGATGACGAGGGCCGCCAAGAAGATCCGCAACAGTGCAGCGTCGGTGCCCTGCGTGGACACGCTTCGCTGCCGCCTCCGGGCCCGTCGCTCAGGGCGCTGTGCTGAATTCGCGCCCTTCGCGGTGCCCTGCGTGGTCACGCTTCGCTGCCGCCTCCGGGCCCGTCGCTCAG
The DNA here is from genome assembly GCF_000308715.1 of Nocardia tenerifensis NBRC 101015. Lineage (GTDB taxonomy): Bacteria > Actinomycetota > Actinomycetes > Mycobacteriales > Mycobacteriaceae > Nocardia > Nocardia tenerifensis. The sequence continues at coordinate 7,489 of NZ_BAGH01000423.1, read as the reverse complement.
GGCGCGGTGCTGGATTCGCGCCCTTCGCGGTGCCCTGCGTGGTCACGCTTCGCTGCCGCCTCCGGGCCCGTCGCTCAGGGCGCGGTGCACGCGTCATCGCTTGCCGGTCTCCATCCGGTCGATCAGCTTGTTCGCCACCTCGGCCAAGCGGCGCTCGTCAGCGTAGGCCAGTCGAGAGTGCAACTCGCTCAACGGGACCCACGCCACCTGGGTGACCTCCACGTCGGCGTCGGACAGTTCGCCGCCGGTGGAGCGCAGTAGATAATGATGCACGGTCTTGTGTACCCGCCGGCCATCGGTGACGAACCAGTAATCGATGCTGCCGAGTTCGGCGACCACCACACCGTTGATGCCGGTCTCCTCGGCCACCTCGCGAATCGCGGTCTGCTCGGAGGTCTCGCCCTCTTCTATATGGCCCTTCGGCAGCGACCACAGCAGTCGCCCGCGCCGATCCGTCCGCCCGATCAGGGCCGCGCTGCGTTTGTCCCTTGGTCCGTCCAACCCGTCGACGACGAGTCCGCCCGCCGAGGTTTCCCGCACCGTGCGCATGCGCGGTTTCGCCGCATTGGCGGCCGAACCGCGGCGCCGAGGCTGGCGGCGTCGACTGTTCGCGCGATCGGCCGGAGACACCAAGCAATCCTACTGTGTTGGATTTGCGCTGACGCACACGCTGCGATCCGACACTGCGGCGGAATCTCGGTTGCCGGGGCTCGGTAAGCTGCTGATTCGTGGTTTCGACCGAGTCCGAGGACGCACAGCTGGATAGACGTACCCGATTGCTGGCCGCGGCGGCGGTGACGTTGGGCAGGCTGTCCGATGTGCTCGTCCCGCTCGGCGAGATGTTCGCGGCGCGGGGGTTCGAGCTGTACCTGGTCGGCGGCAGCGTGCGGGACGCGGTGCTCGGCCGGCTCGGCACCGACCTGGACTTCACCACCGACGCGCGCCCGGAGCAGGTGCAGGAGATCCTGCGCGGCTGGGCCGACCATCTCTGGGACACCGGCGGTTTGGCGTTCGGCACGGTCAGCGGGTCTAAAGACGGTCAGCAGCTGGAGATCACCACGTTCCGCAGCGACAACTACGACCGGGTCTCGCGCAATCCCGAGGTCACCTTCGGCGACACCCTCGACGAAGACCTGGTGCGCCGCGACTTCACCGTCAACGCCATGGCGGTCCGGATCGGCGAGGACGGTTCGCTGGAGTTCGTCGACCCGCTCGGCGGGATGGACGCACTGCTGGCCGGCCTGCTCGATACACCTGCCGCGCCGGAGGATTCGTTCAACGACGACCCGCTGCGCATGCTGCGTGCCGCCCGGTTCGTGTCGCAGCTCGGTTTCGAGCTGCATCCCCGGGTGCGCGCGGCGATCGCCGCCATGGCCGATCAGATCGATCGGATCACCGCCGAGCGGGTCCGGGTGGAGCTGGACAAGCTGATCGGCGGCGCGCATCCGATCGACGGCATCAACATCATGTGCGAGACCGGGCTGGCTCAGCGGGTGCTGCCCGAGGTCCCCGCGATGAAGCTGGAGATCGACGAACACCACCAGCACAAGGACGTGTACTGGCACTCGCTCACCGTCCTCCAGCAGGCCATCGACCTGGAAGAGGGCGATCCGGACCTGGTGCTGCGCTGGGCCGCGCTGCTGCACGACATCGGCAAGCCGGACACCAAACGCAACGAGCCCGGCGGCGGCGTCAGCTTCCACCACCACGAGGTGGTCGGCGCGAAGATGGTGCGCAGGCGGATGCGGGCGCTGAAGTACCCGAAGCAGTTCACCGAGGACGTGGCCCGGCTGGTGTTCCTGCACTTGCGTTTCCACGGCTACGGCAAAGGGCAGTGGACCGACTCCGCGGTGCGCCGCTACGTCACCGACGCCGACGAACTTCTCCCCCGCCTGCACAAGCTGGTCCGGGCCGACTGCACGACCCGCAACAAGCGCAGGGCCGCCGCGTTGCGCGGCACCTACGACGAGCTGGAGGCGCGCATCGCGAAACTCCAGGAGCAGGAGGATCTCGCCAAGGTCCGCCCCGACCTGGACGGCAACGCGATCATGGAGTTGCTGGGCCTGCCACCGGGTCCCGAGGTCGGCAAGGCGTGGCGCTACCTCAAGGAACTGCGGCTCGATCGCGGCCCGATGACCCGTGACGAGGCAGAGGCGGCCCTCCAGGAATGGTGGAAAGCTCAGGGCTAGAAGACGATCAGCGTCGTTCCGGCGACGATGGCGGAGCGGATCTGCCCCAGGTCGAACGAGCCGCTGATCTCCGGCAGCTCGATCCGGAAGCGGACCAGGTCGCCCTCGCGGGCGGCGTGCGCGATACGCGCGCGATTCGGCAGCTGCTCGAGCAGGAGTGCGGGCGCGTCGATCATCCGTCGCGGTATGCGCAGGCCGAGCCAGTTGGCCCGGCGCAGGTCGACGGTGACCCGGTTGTCCGTCACGGCGGCGTCCACCAGCGCGGTCAGCCTGCGCCGCCGGTGCTCGGCGCGGATCAGTCCGCTCGCGTCGACGCTGAGCTTCCAGTCCAGCGGCTGGCTGTTGAGCCAGCCGACCAGCGCCGCGGTGGTCACGGTGCCGTCGAGGTCGAGCCGCGCGGCGCGCACCTTGGTCGGCACGCCGGGGATCAGCCGGACGCCGTGCGCGATGACGGTCACGGCCTCGATCGGATGGTCGTCCCAGCGCAGCCGGGACAGCACCGTCTTGGTCTGGAAGTGCGCTCCACGCCGCCGGACCTTCAAGACCTGCAGGGTGGCGTGCAACTCGTGCCCGAGCAGGGTGGCGCTGACCTCCTGCCCGCCGAATCGGCTCAGGATGCCCTCGCTGAGCACGGTCATCAGGGCGTCGGGCAGCAGCGCCGTGACGGTGCCCGCGCCCAGGTCGGCGCCCGCGTCCACCCACGACGTGGTGACGGCGATCCATTGCTCCAGCCAGGAGTGCTCGAACAGGCGCTTGCCGAGATCGACGGCCCGCATCGGCGACCAGGACTTCGGATCGAAATACGTGGCCATGATTGATCCGAGCGTACTTGCCGCCGCCGAACTGGACCATTGTCCTGTGATTCAGGTCGCTTCGGCGGGTGAGTACGGTCGGTGGGGCGGGCGTTCTTGCCCGCGGAACACCGTCGCGACGACAATCGGGGTGCTGTCTACGACACACCGCCACGGAAAGGGTGCATATGCCGCTGGATCTGAACAGTGATCTCGGCGAGGGCTTCGGTCCGTGGAAGATGGGCGACGACGCGGCGATGCTCGAGATCGTCACCAGCGCCAACATCGCCTGCGGATTCCACGCGGGCGATCCCTCGATCATGCGCCGGACCTGTGAGCTTGCCGTGGCGAAGGGGGTCAGCATCGGTGCGCACGTCGGCTACCGCGACCTGGCCGGGTTCGGCCGCCGCGAGATCACCATGGACCCCGCCGAGCTGTGCGACGAGGTGCTGTATCAGATCGGCAGCCTCGACGCGTTCGCCAAGGCGGCGGGTGATCGGGTGCGGTATGTGAAACCGCATGGCGCGCTCTACCATTCGGCCTCGCGCGACTCCGCTCTCGCGGCCGCGGTGGTGGCCGCGATGGTCGATCACGATCCGGAACTCGCGCTGCTCGGCCCCGCCGGAAGCGAACTGGAGCAGGCCGCCGAGGCCGCGAAGGTGCGCTTCGTCGGCGAGGGCTTCGCCGATCGCGCGTACACGCCGCAGGGCACGCTCGCGAAGCGCGGCCTGCCGGGTGCGGTGCTGGACACGGATTCCGCGGTCGCCCAGGCGGTTTCGATCGCCGTGTCGGGCACGGCCCGCACGGTCGACGACTCCGGGGACGTGGCGGTGCGCGCGGCCAGCCTCTGCGTGCACGGCGACACCCCTGCCGCGGTCGAGATGGCCCGGCGCATTCGGACGTCCTTGGACGAGGCCGGGGTGCCGGTCGAGGCATTCTGCTGAGCATGATCGGCGGCCGTTCGATCGATGGCGCGGCGCGGTGACGGATCCGGCGCCGAAGGAGGTCGATCCGGATCGCGTGATCCGGGCGGCGGGCGACTGCGCGTTGCTGGTCCTGCCGGCCCGGCACGATGAGGTGGCGAAATTGGTTGCCGCCCTGCGTGTTCGTATGCCGGAGGGTGTGGCGGACATCCTGCCCGCGGCGGAAACCGTTCTCGTGACGCTGCTCTCGCCGGAGCACGCGGATTCCGTCCGGCAAGCGCTGACGACCCTGCTGCGCGAGCTGCGAACGCCTGCGGCGGTGCAGGGTTCGGGCGATGTTTCCCGTGGAACATTGTCCGGCAACGATTCTCGGGACGACCCGCTGGAGATTCCGGTCCGCTACGACGGCGCCGACCTGGCCGAGGTCGCGCGGCTACTGGGGCTGACCGAGGCGGAGGTGATCGCCGAACACACCGGGACGGTCTGGCACTGCGCGTTCGTCGGATTCGCCCCCGGCTTCGGCTATCTGGAGTCGCCCGACGCCCGCCTGACCGTGCCCCGACGACCGGAGGCGAGGACATCCATCCCCGCGGGCGCGGTCGCGCTGGCCGGTGGATACACCGCCGTCTATCCGCGCAGCACTCCGGGCGGCTGGCACCTGATCGGCACCACGGACCTGCGGATGTGGGACGTGCACCGCGACCCGCCGTCCTTGATCCGCGCCGGCCGTTACGTCCGATTCGTCGAGGCCGACCGGCTCAGTTCGCCGAATCCAGCCGGGCGTGCATGAGATACACGTTGTAGTTGCGCCACGTCGAGACCGTGAAGTACAGATCCTGGCCGGTCGACCACGGATGGATGAAGCCGCCGTAGGCCGTCGGGTAGTCCACGGTGGAGACCAGCTGGGCGGCCTCCGTCCAGTTGCCCTGCGGGGCAGCGGCATTGCGCGTCACGATCGTGCCGCGCGTCGCGTCCAGGTACACCATCTGCCACCGCGCGCCGGCCTCGTCGTAGCGCACGGACACCTCGCCTGCCATGCCCGGCACCACCGGCGTGGCCGCGTTCTCGGCGGCCGGCGCCCAGGTGCCGTTCACCCAGTACTGGTAGGCCGAGGTGTTGAGCACCTCGGCCTTCGGTACGCGAGCCAGCCCGATCATGCCCAGGCGTCCGTTGGGCGTGCCGAACATATAGACGTAGTCGCCCTGCGGCACCATCGCGGCCACCTGGAATCGGCCCGTGCCGAAGATGTTGTCCCACTTGGCATACTGGTCCTTGGTCCAGGTGCGGCCGCGGTCGTCGGAGTACGCGATTCCGCCGTAGTTGCTGGTCCACAGGCCGGGGATGCGGCTCCAGCGCCGCACCGACATGTAGCTCAGGTACTGACGGTCACCGAGGGCGAACCCGGAGGTCGGAATGGTGGTGGTCTCCCAGTTCCTGATCTTGCGACTGCCGAGGATCTCGGCGGCGTGACACCTGCTGTCCTGCACCATGGTGTCGAGGGTGAGGCCGTCGGTCAGGTCGCGATCGGTGCTGTAGGCCAGCACATTGCTGCGCCAGTCCTCGTCGTCGAGCCCCGCACCGCCGGACTGCCAGCCTTTGCCGAACGTATCGCCGAAGACGACGGCGACCTCGCCCGGTCTGGTCTCCCACATGAGGCCGAGGTCGGTGCCGTCGACCTGCCAGCGTAGGTCCGTCCGATTCTCTGAGCCGTGCCCGGTGACCTGACCGACCAGCTCCACCGACGTGACGCGCGGCTCGTGCACCGGCGCGGCGAGCGGGCCCGGCTCGGCGGGGTGGATCACCGGCGGCGGTGCGGGCTGCGGTTCGACGCCCGGACCGCCGGGCACGGGAATCGGGATGGGTTCGATCTCGGGTTTCAGCTCGACCCGCGGAATCCTGAACGGTACGCCGCTGCCGGAACTGGGCGGCGCGTCCTCCGGAAGAGGGCTCGGCTCAGGAGTTTTCGGATTATCGCGGACGTCGGGGCACGGCGTACGGCACGGGTCCGCGGGCAACGGCGCGGGATCGATCCTGGTGTTGTCCGGCGGCGGATCCGGTACCGGCACCGGGGTCAATTGCGGAATCGGCACGGGGATGTCGATGCGTTCCGGTAGCTCCGGTAGTGGCGGCTCGGTGGGGTCGCGCTCGCGGTTCAGTGGATCGAAGCCGACCTCGCCGCAGCTGTTCACCGGCGCGGGCGCCCAGGGAAACGGGGCCGCGTGGGCCGCTGGGACGGGCACGGTGAGCAATCCGGCGATCAGCGCACCGGACAACGCTGGTAGTCGCGGATCACGCATGGTGGCTGACTCCTGTCGAATCGGGCCGCGGTGAATAAAACTTAACGGAACGGTGTGCGCGAATTGCGGAACCGAATGTCGGTCGCGCGCGTCCAAACTCATATGAACGAGATCGAATATGTATTCGGTACGGGCGACGGCCGGGTCCACGTCTGGACCAGCGAGGCCGACCTGGAATTGGCCGGGCCCGGCGCGGCCGACGCGGTGCGGCTCGACTTCGACGGCGACGGTCTGGCCGACGACGCCATGTGGGACACCACCGGTTCCGGCATCGCTGACGTGGCGGCGCTGGACCTGGACGACGACGGCGTGCTCGACCACTTCTATACCGACCCGACCGGCTCGGGCACCTGGGACCACCACGTCACCGGCGCCGCGTCCGACGCCGTCAGCGAGCCGCTCGGCTGGATCGTGCGCACCGATCACGTCGACGCCGAGCCGTACGCCGAGCATCGCGCGGCCCAGCAGCACCCGGCGGCGGACTGCTTGCCGGATTCCGACGCCGATCAGTCGCCGCCGACCGCCCATCCGTCCTCGATCACCGACGCGCCGCCGTCGCACCGACCCCCGGACGACCTACCCGGGCACCTTTTCCAGTGGTTGAGCCGCGCAGGCGGCCACGTCGACGACGATCCGATGATCGCCTGAATACCGTCCGACTATTTCTCGGCTATCCGGCCCTCCGCCGCCGTGTATTCAGTGCGATGGCCGCTATACCCGCGCAATAGATTCCGGCCCCCACCGAAATCACCGGCAGCGACCGACCGTCGTCGGGGATAACCAGGGCCGCGCCCGCGATCGCCAGGATGAACGCGATATTGAACACCGTGTCCTGCAACGCGAACACCTGCCCGCGCCGCGCGTCATCGATATCGATCTGCATCGTCGCGTCGCCGGTCAATTTGATCGTCTGCCCGGCCAGCCCGAGCAGGAACGCCCCGACCAGCAGCAGCTGATGCGCCCGCTGCGCCGCCGTCCCGGCCTCCGCCAGCGCGATCGGCGTGACCAGCGTCAACTGCACGACCGTCGCGGTCAGCAAACCCGCCACCACCGTCTTCGACCGCCCGAGCCGCGGAATCAGCAGCGGCGCAACGACAGCCGCCACCAGCATGCCCCCGGGGTCGCGGCGATCGCCACGCCGAAACCGAGCAGCCCGCTGTTCAACGCGGAGCCCGCGGCCGGCGCCTGACGCAGCACGAGCACCATGATCATGGTGTTGAGGCCGAACACGATCCGATGCGTCCCGATGCCGAGCATCGCGGTGGTCACCTGCACCGACTCCCACACCG
>NZ_BAGH01000424.1 GCF_000308715.1 Nocardia tenerifensis NBRC 101015 | reverse complement strand
CCGCCCCGCCGGCGCCCAGCACGGCCGCCGTCCCGACCGCTGAGCCGCCGCCCGCGCCGCCCGCCAACGGTGACGCCAAGGGCACCGAGCTCAAGACGCCGACGAAGTCGGAGATTCCGGTTCCGCCGTCGTCCGCGTCGCCGAACCCCCAGATCGCGGGGGAGAACTGCCGGGTGACGGACTGATGTCCGCGCCGGCACCGCCGTCCGCTGGGGCCTTTCCCAGTCCTCCCGGCGGCTTCGCTCCCGCGCCACCGCCGAGCACCCGACGCAATATCGAGCTGCTGTTGCTCGCGGGGGCGGCGGGGATCACGACGGTCTCGCTGTTCCTGGTCGAGGCCGGCCAGGAGCAGTCGGTCACCTGGGACATCGCCAAGTACGGGCTGGCCTTTCTGGCGCTGTTCGGGGTGGCTCACCTCGCGGTGCGCCGGTTCGCGCCGTTCGCCGATCCGCTGTTGCTGCCGATAGTCGCGCTGCTCAACGGGCTCGGGCTGGTGCTGATCCACCGGCTGGACCTGGCCGATCAGCAGGAGGCGGCCTACAACGACACGCCGATGCCCTCCCCCGACGCCAACCAGCAGATCCTCTGGACCGGCCTCGGCATGGTGGTGTTCATCGTGCTGCTGATCGTGCTGCGCGACTACCGCACCCTGGCCCGCTACGGCTACACCCTCGGCCTGGTCGGGCTGATCGCGCTGGCGTTGCCCGCGGTGCTGCCGAGCCGGTTCTCCGAGATCAACGGCTCGAAGAACTGGATCAAGATCACCGGATTCAGTATCCAGCCCGCCGAGTTCGCGAAGATCCTGCTGATCATCTTCTTCGCGTCGGTGCTGGTGGCCAAGCGTGACCTGTTCACCGCCGCCGGGCGGCACCTGCTCGGCATGGAGTTCCCGCGCGGCCGCGACCTCGGACCAATCGTGGTGGTCTGGATCGTCTGCGTCGGCGTGCTCGTCTTCGAGAAGGACCTCGGCACCTCGCTGCTGATATTCAGCACCGTGCTGGTGATGCTCTACATCGCGACCGAGCGGGTCGGCTGGCTGATCATCGGCGGCGCGCTGCTGACCCTCGGATTCTTCTTCGCCTACAAGACTTTCGGCCACGTCAAGATCCGCACCGAAACCTGGCTGCACCCGTTCGACGACTACAACAACACCGGCTACCAGATCTCGCAGTCGCTGTTCGGCCTCGCCACCGGCGGCCTCGCCGGCACCGGCCTCGGCGGCGGCAGGCCGAACAAGGTGCCCTTCGCCAAGACCGACTTCATCATCACCACGATCGGCGAGGAGCTCGGCCTGATCGGGCTCACCGCGGTGCTCGTGCTGTTCCTGGTGCTCATCGTGCGCGGCCTGCGCACCGCGCTGGCCGTGCGCGACAGCTTCGGCAAGCTGCTCGCGGCGGGCCTGGCGTTCACCGTCGCGATCCAGCTGTTCGTCGTGGTCGGCGGCGTCACCAAGCTGATTCCGCTGACCGGGCTCACCACGCCGTTCATGTCCTACGGCGGTTCGTCGCTGCTGGCCAACTACGCGCTGCTGGCCTTGCTCATCAAGGTCTCGGACGCGGCCCGCGCGCCCGCCCCGGCACGCAAAGCCGTGCCCGCGGCCCCCATCGCGGACGCGACCACCGAACTGTTGCGCAAGCCCGAATCAGGCCGACCGGAAGCGGGGCCCGCGACGTGAACACTCCCCTACGCCGGGTCGCCATCGCGGTGATGCTGATGATCGTCGCGCTGCTGCTCAACGCCACCTACGTGCAGGTGATCAAGGCCGACGACCTGCGCACCGACCCGCGCAACTCCCGGGTGCTGCTCGACGAGTACTCCCGCCAGCGCGGGCAGATCTCCGCGGGCGGCACCGTGCTGGCCAACTCGGTCGCCACCGAGGACCGCTACAAGTACCTGCGCACCTACCCGAGCTCGCCCGAGGCCTACGCGCCGGTCACCGGCTTCTACTCGATGCAGTACCGCACGACCGGACTGGAGCGGGCCGAGGACTCGGTGCTCAACGGCTCCGACAGCCACCTGTTCGGGCAGCGACTCGTCGACATGGTCTCCGGGCGCGATCCGCGCGGCGGCAACGTGCTCACCACCCTCGACCCGGCCATGCAGCAGGTCGCCTACGACCAGCTGACCAGCAAGGGCTACACGGGGTCGGTGGTGGCCATCGAGCCGAGCACCGGCCGGATCCTCACCATGGTGTCCACGCCGAGCTACGACCCGAACCAGCTGTCCAGCCACGACGGCGCGCACGGCACCCAGACCTGGGAGGCGCTGAACGCCGACCCGCGCCAGCCGATGCTGAATCGCGCTGTCTCGCAGACCTATCCGCCCGGCTCCACGTTCAAGGTGGTGGTCACCGCCGCGGCGCTGGCGAACAACGTCGCGACGCCGGAGGACCAGTTCACCGCGGCGCCGAACATCACCCTGCCGGGCACGGCCACCACGCTGGAGAACTACAACGGCTCGAACTGCGGCTCGGGCCAGAGCGCCTCGCTGTACGAGGCGTTCCGGCTCTCCTGCAACACCGCGTTCGCCGAGCTCGGCGTCAAGGTCGGTGCCGCGCGGCTGAAGGACCAGGCCGCCGCCCTCGGCATCGGCGAGAACCGGGCCATCCCGATTCCGGTCGCCGAGAGCACCGTCGGCACCATCCCGGACAACGCCGCGCTGGCGCAGAGCAGCATCGGACAGCGCGACGTGGCGCTGACGCCGCTGGACAACGCGGTGATCGCGGCGACCGTCGCCAACGGCGGCGTCCGGATGGAGCCGCACCTGATCGACCAACTGCAGGGGCCCGACCTCAGCGAGTTGTCCAAGACCAAGCCGGTCTCGCTCGGCCAAGCGTTCAACGCACAGGTAGCGTCGTCGCTGACGAATCTGATGATCGCGTCGGAGGAGAACACCGCCGGCGGCGGCAAGTCTTCCCGCTATCAGATCGCGTCCAAGACCGGCACCGCCGAACACGGCAGCGATCCGCGCAACACCCCTCCGCACGCCTGGTACATCGCCTTCGCGCCCGCGCAGAATCCGAAGATCGCCATCGCGGTGATCGTGGAGAACGGCGGAGACCGCGCGCTGGGCGCCACCGGCGGCAAGGTGGCCGCGCCGATCGCGCGGGCGGTCTTGGACGCCGGTCTGCGAGGCGGCTGAACGATATGGATGTGCGAGTGAAGGTACGGGGATGCTGAACAACGGTGCGATGATCGCCGACCGCTATCGCCTGCAGCGCCTGATCGCGACCGGCGGCATGGGCCAGGTCTGGGAGGCGCTGGACACCCGGCTCGATCGCCGGGTGGCGGTCAAGGTGCTCAAATCGGAGTTCTCCGCCGACCCGACGTTCCGGCATCGGTTCCGCACCGAGGCCAGGACCACCGCCCAGCTGAATCACCCTGGGATCGCCGGGATCTACGACTACGGCGAGACCACCGACCCGCAGGGCAGCGAAACCGCTTATCTGGTCATGGAATTGGTCCAGGGCGAGCCGCTGAACACGGTGCTGAACCGGCTCGGCCGGCTCTCCGTCGGCCAGGGCCTCGACATGCTCGAGCAGACCGGCCGGGCGCTGGACGTGGCGCACCGCGCCGGGGTGGTGCACCGCGACGTGAAGCCGGGCAACATCCTGGTGACGCCGACCGGGCAGGTGAAGATCACCGATTTCGGCATCGCCAAGGCCGTGGACGCCTCGCCGGTGACCAAGACCGGCATGGTGATGGGCACCGCGCAGTACATCGCGCCGGAGCAGGCGGTCGGCGAGGACGCCACCGCCGCGAGCGACGTGTACTCCCTCGGCGTCGTCGGCTACGAGGCGCTCGCGGGCACCCGCCCGTTCAGCGGCGACGGCGCGATCACCGTCGCGATGAAGCACGTCCGTGAGACGCCGCCGCCGATGCCCAGCGATCTGCCCCCGAACGTGCGGGAGCTGATCGAGATCACCATGGGCAAGGACCCCAAGGCCCGTTACTCGCGCGGCGGCGAATTCGCCGACGCGGTGGCCGCGGTGCGCGCGGGCCGCCGGCCTCCGCCCCCGGCCGGGGCCAACCCGTCGATCCCGATGACCGGCGCCACCAGGGTGCTGCCGCCCGGGCCGACCGTCGCGATTCCTTCCACGCCAACCGATTTCGACGGCGCGACGGTGCACTACTCCACGCCCGCCGGCGCGGCGCTCGGCACCGCGGGCTACGCGAGCGGCACCGGCGCCCCCGCGACCATGCTCAACAACGCGGGCACCGGCGGCAACCACGCCGCCGCGGGCGAGGACAAGCGGTTCACCACGACGCAGAAGTGGATGGCCGCGCTCGGCGCGGGCGCGGTGCTGCTGCTCGCCGCCGTCCTGTACCTGATGTTCGGCGGCGACACGAACCCCGACTCGAAGGTGCCGCCGGTCACCTCGTCCACGCCCGCGCCCAAGCCGCCCCCGCCGCCGGTGACGACCACGACGACGGCCAAACCCGCTCCGCCGCCGGTGATCACGACCGAGCCGACCACCACCGAGCCGACGACCACCACCCCGGAGCCGACGACGACAACGCCGCCGCCGAGCACGACGACGCCGCCGAGCAGTACCAAGGCGCCGACGACGACACCGGCCACCACGCTGCCCCGAATTCCCACCATCGACATACCATTTCCGGGGAACGGTGCCCGAGGCCCCTCGGGCACTGCGAGCGCGCCAAATACCTATTCGCAAGGACAACGATGACGACCCCGAAGAATCTCTCCTCCCGCTATGAGCTGGGCGAGATCATCGGGTTCGGCGGCATGTCCGAGGTCCACAAGGCGCGCGATCTGCGGCTCAGCCGAGACGTGGCGATCAAGGTGCTCCGGGCCGACCTGGCCCGCGACCCCACCTTCTACCTGCGGTTCAAGCGCGAGGCCCAGAACGCCGCCGCGCTGAACCATCCGGCCATCGTCGCGGTGTACGACACCGGCGAGGCCAAGGTCGACGACGGCCCGCTGCCCTACATCGTGATGGAGTACGTCGACGGCGACACCCTGCGCGACATCGTGCGCGGCCAGGGTCCGCTGCCGCCGCGCCGCGCCATGGAGGTCGTCGCGGACGTCTGTGCCGCACTGGATTTCAGCCACAAGGCCGGCATCGTGCACCGCGACATGAAGCCGGCCAACATCATGATCAACCGGGCCGGCGCGGTGAAGGTGATGGACTTCGGCATCGCCCGCGCGCTCGCCGACAGCTCCAACCCGATGACCCAGACCGCCGCGGTGATCGGTACGGCGCAATACCTCTCGCCCGAGCAGGCGCGCGGCGAGACGGTCGACGCGCGCTCGGACGTCTACTCCGTCGGCTGTGTGCTGTTCGAAATCCTCACGGGCGAGCCGCCTTTCACCGGCGACTCGCCGGTCGCGGTGGCCTACCAGCACGTCAGGGAGGATCCGCGGCTGCCGTCGCACGTGCATCCCGGCGTGCCGCGCGAGCTCGACTCGGTGATCCTCAAGGCGATGAGCAAGAACCCGGCCAACCGCTATCAGAGCGCGGCCGAGATGCGCGCCGACCTGATCCGGGTGCTCGGCGGGCAGAAGCCCATCGCCCCCATGGTGATGACCGACGAGGACCGCACCACCGTCTTCGGCTCGAACGAGCCCGCCCCGCGCAGCTACCGCACCATCGAACGCAACGACGACACCGCCGAGCAGGGGCCGCCGGAGGAGAGCGGCCCACGCCGCACCGTCTATATCGCGGTCGCCGCGGCCGCAGGCGTCGCCGTCCTGCTCGCCCTGTTCTGGGTGTTGATCGGGCCGGGCAGCAAGCCGGAACAGGTTGCGGTGCCCGACCTTTCGGGCAAACCCTCGCAGCAGGCGACGGACGCGCTGCAGCAGGCCGGCTTCAAGGTCGCCATCCAGCAGAAGCCGGACAGCAAGGTCGCGACCGGCAATGTCATCTCCACCGCGCCGCTCGGCGGCTCCCGGCAGGACAAGGGCAGCACGATCACGCTGCAGGTGTCCACCGGCCCGGCCCAGGTGCAGGTGCCCAAGCTCGACGGGATGAGCCAGCAGGAGGCCGAGGTCGCGCTGCGCAACAGCAACCTGCGGATCGACCCCAATGTGCTGCGCAAGCCGTCGAGCACGCAGGACAACGACAAGGTCATCGCGCAGAATCCCTCGGCGGGCTCCCGGGTAGACGTAGACCAGGCCATCGTCATCACCATCGGCACCGGGCCCGAGTCGGTCCGGGTGCCCAACGTGGTCGGCCAGGACATCGAGGTCGCCCGGCCGAACCTGGTGGACAGCGCCGGATTCAAGATCACGATCCAGGAGGTGCCCTCCTCCCGGCCCAAGGGCGAGGTGCTCTCGACCAGCCCCGCGGGCGGCGCGACGGCCGAGAAGGGTTCGACCGTCACCGTTCAGGTGTCCAGCGACCAGATCAAGATGCCGTCGCTGGTCGGGCTCACGGTCGCGCAGGCGGTCGACAAGCTGCGCGCGGAGGGTTGGACCGGCACGCAGAGCCAGATCAGCCAGTCGCCGCAGGGCACATTCGACACGACCGGAGTGGGGCGCATCCTGAGCCAGCAGCCCTCCGCCGGCGGTTCGATCGGGAAGAACGGGACCGTGTCGGTCGGGGTGGGCGTACTCGGTCCCCCGTGAGCCGATCGACCCGAAACACCGACCGGTCGGTGTGATCGCGGGCAGAATGGTGCTTGCTCCATCCAAATCAGCCGTGCTGAGTATTGAGGAGGAAGCACTATGACTACCGCCAGGGACATCATGAAGCCCGGTGCGCAGTGGATCTCCAAGGACGAAACCGTGGGCCATGCCGCCAGGCTGATGGCCGCGCTCGGTGTCGGATCGCTGGTCATCGCCGACGACAACGATCGCATGTGCGGGATCATCACCGACCGCGACATCGTCGTGAAATGCGTTGCGCAGGACTGTTCGCCGGAGACCACGCTGGCCGCCGAGCTCTGTGAGTCGACGCCGCGCTGGGTCGCGGCCGACGCCGACGTCGAGGACGTGCTCGACCGGATGCAGAGTTACCGGGTCAAGCGCATGCCGGTGATCGACAACAAGCGCCTCGTCGGCATGATCAGCGAGGCCGACCTGGCTCGGCACCTCGACGACAATCAGCTCAGTGAGTTCGTGACCGCGATCTACGGGCGGCCCTAGACCCTTACGACAGATCGAGGTGGCGGTTCATCGACATCGCCTCGTCCGCCAGCTCGGGAAGTTCGACCACCTCGACGCCGTGCTGCCGTAGCTTCTCCACACCGACACAGTTGGTCACGAAGGTCGCGGGCTCGCGCCAGGCCAGCACGACCCGGCCGATCCCCGCCCGCAGGATCCGGTCGGTGCACGGCAGCCGCGTCGCGGTGCCGCGCCGGGAACACGGCTCGAGCGTCGTGTAGATCGTCGCCCGCGCCAGCCGCGGATCGTGCGCGCCGAGCTTGTCCAGTGCGGACTCCTCGGCGTGCACCTTCGCGTCGGTCTCGCGCGAATATCCGGTGGCGATCTCCGCTCCGTCGGCCACGATCACCGCGCCGACGGAGAACGCCGTCTCGCTCGGTGGGCACAGCCGCGCGAGCTCGATCGCCCGCTGCATGAACCGAATGTCGCGCTCCGCCACGGCCTGTGGCTTCGGCAGATAGCGCAGGACCGCGACGTCACCGGCCTGGGCGATCCCGGCCAGCCGCATGCGCCGATGCGGCGCGCCCGGGTAGCTCGCCGCGTCGAGGAATCGCGGTGCCGCGGGGTCGCCGACCAGCAGGGGCGCGACGGCCAGGTGCAGTTCGTCCGCGAGATCGCCGGCGAGGAAGGTCGTGTGGACGCGGGTGCCGCCCTCGACCATGAGCCGCGCGACGCCGCGGCGGCCCAGATCGTCCAGCAGGCGACCGAAGTCGAGTTCAGTTCCGAGCGAGACGATCTCGGCCAGACCGGACAGCGCGTCGCCGAGCCGGGCCGCGCCCGCTTCGGTGGTGTAGACGAGTTTCGCGCCGCCGTGGTGCCAGAACCTCAGCCCGGCCGCCAGGTCACCGCTCGCGGTGACGGTGACCTTCAGCGGGAACTCCGGCTTTCCCGCCGCGATCCGCGCCGCGCGGCGCTCGGCGCCGTCGACGAGCAGCCGGGGATTGTCGCGGCGCAGCGTCTCCGCGCCGACCAGGATCGCGTCGGAGTCCGCGCGCACCTGGTCGACCCGATCGAAATCCGCCGCGTCCGACAGCCGCAGGCGCTCGGGGCTCGCGTCATCGATGTACCCGTCGACGCTCATCGCCACCGACAGCAGCACGTGCGGCCGGGTCGGCTCGGCCGCGGCCGGCCTCACCGCCGTGCGCCTTCGCCGGTGCCGCTCACTGGAGCACCAACGCGGCGACCTCCGCCTCCAGCATCTCCACCAGGCCCTCGGCCGGACGCTCACCGCAGACGCCGAGCCAGTTGGCCAGCATCCGATGACCGCCCTGGGTCAGCACCGATTCGGGATGGAACTGCACGCCGTGGATCGGCAGGGTGCGGTGGCGCATGGCCATCACGATGCCGGTCTCGGTGCGGCCGAGTACCTCGATCTCCTCGGGCAGGGTGTCCTCCAGCACGGTGAGCGAGTGGTAGCGCGTCGCGGTGAACGGGTCGGGCAGCCCGGCCAGCACGCCCGCGCCGACGTGGAAGACGGAGCTGGTCTTGCCGTGCAGCAGTTCGGGGGCGCGGGTCACCGTCGCGCCGAACGCCTCGCCGATGGCCTGATGGCCGAGGCACACCCCGAGCAGCGGCACGGACTGCTCGGCGCAGGCGCGCACCAGGCCGATGCTGGCGCCCGCGCGATCGGGCGTGCCGGGGCCGGGGCTGATCAGGATGCCGTCGAACTCGGCCACGACGGCGTCGACGTCGGCGAGGTTCGCGTCGTCGTTGCGCCAGACCACGGCCTCGACACCCAACTGTCCGAGGTACTGGACCAGGTTGAACACGAAGCTGTCGTAATTGTCGACGACGAGAACACGCATGGTCCGAGATTACGTGCCCGCACGCCACAGCGTCGCATCCAATACCAGTTGGGATAGCCTAGAGGCACACCGGAGGGCGCCAGAGCCTCGTCCACCGTGGCGAGCGAGCTCCGCACGACCCACCCGCGCCTGCCCCGCCGGTACCGACCTGCACGCCGAAATACGAGGACGTCATGCCCAAGTCGAAGGTCCGGAAGAAGACCGACTACACGATCAATCCCGCCAGCCGGACGCCGGTGAAGGTGAAGGGCGGGCCGTCGCCGGTCTGGTACGTCGCCATCATGCTCGGGTTCATGCTCGCCGGGCTGGCGTGGCTGCTCGTCTACTACCTCGCCGCCGACCACATCGGCTGGATGAACGACCTCAACGCCTGGAACTTCCTGATCGGTTTCGGCCTCATGGTGGTCGGCCTGATCATGACCATGCGGTGGCGCTGACACCACATCTGGGTTGTTCCGGCCGACACGGACACCATATCTGGATTACAGACGTGTCATTCATACACACCTGTGGATGAATCTGTGGACAACTCGAGGAGCGATTGGGGAAAGTGACCGCGTGACGCCTGATTCTCCCGATCCACAGCCGGAGTCCGAGCCGCGCGACGCCACCCCGCGCCTCGCCTGGGCCACGCCGACGCCTGCCCTGATCGCGGTGACCGGCGGCGGCCTCGTGCTGGCCGTCGCCGCGATCCTCGCGAACGAGCCCGCCAGTCGCCTGCTCGTCGGACTGGCCGCGCTCGGGCTATTGGCGCTGGCAGGACTGGGTTTCCGGCAACGCCCCCGGCTGGCCGTCGTCCCCGGGGCCGACCCGCGCATGGTCGTACGCACGCTGCTCGGGGCCGACGAATACGGCCGCGAGCAGATCGTCCGCGCCCGGGTGGTGGACTACCGCCGCCTCGGCCGCAAGATGCCGATGCTGGAGATCGACGTCGACCACGACGGCACCGAACGGCTGCTCATCTTCGGCCGCTGGGACCTCGGCACCAGGCCCGACGACGTATACGACATCCTCGTTCGGGAGCTCCGGCTGTCGGGTGAGACCACTCGCTGAGCCCGGTTGTCCACAAGTTATACACAGGCAGAACATCGTGACGGAGGTCGGTCAGACGTGTTTCACGTGAAGCCGCGCCCCGACATCAGGCCAGCGACATAGCGGTAGCGCCGATCACCCCGATCGCCACCAAGCCGACGACCGCGACGGCGATCCAGCCGATGAGGCGAGCGGTCTCCTGTGACTTCGCGCGCAGCCAGGTGGGCAGGAACAGAATGCCCAGCGTCGCGAGCGTGCCTGCGGCCAAGCCCCCGAGGTGCCCCCACAGCGAGATGCCCGGCAGGGAGAAGCTGATGAAGACGTTGATGCCGATCAAGATCAACATCTGATTCGGGTTCTGCCGCAGCCGGATCAGGATGACGGTGATCGCGCCGAACAGTCCGTACACCGCACCCGACGCGCCGGCCGTCTGGGTGTTCTGCGCGAACACCATCACACCGGCCGAGCCACCGAGCAACGACACGAGATAGACCGCGAGGTAGCGCAGCCGCCCGAGCACCAACTCGGTATCGCGCCCGATCACGTACAGCGCGAACATGTTGAGCAGCAGGTGGATCGGGCCGTAGTGCAGGAAGCCGGACCCGATCACCCGGAACCACTCACCGGCGCCGACCCACGGCGGAGCCAGCACCCAGTCCAGGAAGAGGGCGGACGTCCGGTTCGCCACCAGGCTCTTGGACTGCGCGGCGGTGATCGCGAAGACCGCGACATTGATCGCGATCAGCGTGTACGTCACGTACGGCAGCGACGCCCTGGCCACCGGCGCGCCCGCCACGGTGCGCACGGGGGCCACATCACGGCGCTCCTGCCGCAGGCAGTCGACGCAGTGCTGGCCGACCGCGGCGGGGCGCAGGCATTCCGGGCAGGCGGGCCGTCCGCAGCGCGTGCACGCCAGGCCGGTGGGACGTTGGGGATGGCGAACGCACGTCGGTGCGGGCGGCTGGGCGGTCATGAGCTCATTCGATCGTGATCTTGGTGATTTCCACAGGTTGCAGTGGGCGGTCGTTGCGGTCGGTGGCCGTCGTCGCGATCGCGTCGACGACGTTGCGCGACTCTGGGTCGATGACCTCACCGAAGATGGTGTGTTTGCGGTTGAGGTGCGGCTGTGGGCGCACGGTGATGAAAAACTGCGAGCCGTTGGTCCCCGGCCCCGCGTTGGCCATCGCCAGCAGGTAACCGCGGTCGAAGCGCAGTTCCGGGTGGAACTCGTCGCCGAACTCGTAGCCGGGGCCGCCGCGCCCGGTGCCGGTGGGATCGCCGCCCTGAATCATGAAGCCGGCCATCACGCGATGGAACACCGCGCCGTCGTAGAACGGGCCGGTGCGGCCGCCGCTGGCGTTATCGGTGGTGTACGGCGCGGAACCGTCGGCGAGGCCGATGAAGTTGCGGACCGTCTTGGGCGCGTGGTTACCGAAGAGCGAGATCTTGATGTCGCCATGATTCGTGTGGAGCGTCGCCACAGCGGTCTGATTCGGTGAGGTCACGCCGCAATGCTACGGTCCCGCCGCGCCGGAACTTCAGCGCACCGGGCGGGCGTCGCCCGTGTCGGGGCGCGCAGAGGCGGTCGAGTACCGGTGCGTCGCGCCGCCGCGAGCGGCGTTGAGCTGGCGCTACTGCATGAACGGCCCGGTTGTGCCAGCATGGGCCAATGACCTTGGGGCCACTACATGTATCCGCACGTACTCGTAACCGGTTCATCGTCGCGGTCGTCGTCGCGCTGGCGGGCAGCGTCGCGTGGCTGATCCGCAGCAGGCGCCCGCAGCCGCCCGCCCCGGCCCCGGCGCCCCCGCGCATCGGCTACTCCCGCAACGGCTCCGCGCCCGCCCCGGTGGCGGGTGCGAGCGCGGAGAACGGTCGCTGAGTCCAGCGTCGCGGAGGAGCGTCGGCTAGCGACTGACGGTCTTCTTGTATTGCCGGATCGACAAGGGCACGAAGATCACCATGATGACCACGACCCAGATCAAGGTCGTCAGCTCGGGGTTGCGCAGTGCCCACGCGGTCGGCGGGGCGGCCAGCGGGTCGGTGTTGCCGAACAGGTCGCGTGAGGCCTGGGTGAGGGCGGAGACGGGGTTCCACTCGGCGATCACCCGCAGCACCGACGGCAGCTTCTCGCTGGGCACGAATGTGTTCCCGATGAAGGTCAGCGGAAAGACCACGATGAAGCTGGCGTTGTTGAAGACCTCCGGCGTGCGAACCAGCAGGCCGACGAAGGCCATGATCCAGGACACCGCGTAGGCGAAGAGCAACAGCAGCACATAGGCCAGCACCGCGTCCAGGAACGAACCGCGAATCCGCCAGCCGACCGCCAGCCCGGTCAGCGACATCACCGTCAGACTCACCACGTTGATCACCACATCGCTGAGCGTCCGGCCGATCAGCACGGCCGACGGCGCCATGGGCAGCGAGCGGAATCGGTCGATGATGCCCTTCTGCATGTCCTCGGCCAGCGCGGCGCCGGTGAACGACGCGCCGAACACCACGGTCTGCGCGAAGATGCCCGCGATCAGGAACTCGCGGTAGCTGACGCCGGGCACATCGATCGCCGAGCCGAAGATGTAGGCGAACAGCAGCACGAACATGATCGGCGAGAGCGTCGAGAAGACCAGCACGTCCGGCACGCGCTTGATCTTGATGATCCCGCGCTTCGCGATGGTCATGCTGTCGCTGACCACCATCGACAGCTTCCCCGCCAACGAGGATCGATCGACTACCGAAGCCGTCGTTGTCATCGGGACTTCCCTTCCGCCGTCTCGAACTCGGCCGCCGCGCCGCCGCCGTTGACCAGTTCCTCCGCCTCGTGGCCGGTGAGGGAGAGGAACACATCGTCGAGCGAGGGCCTGCGCAGGCCGACATCGTGCAGCCGCACGTCGAGCTCGGCCAGCTTGCCGATCGCCGCGACCAGCGCCTGCGAGCCGTCCGACACCGGGACGATGATGCGGCGCAGCCCCGGCTCGACGCGAATCTCGCCGTCCGCCAGGCTTTTCAGCGCCTGCGTCGCGACGCCGATATTGTCGGCGTGGTCGACGGTGAGCTCGATCCGGTCGCCACCGACCAGCGTTTTCAGCTCGTCGGCGGTGCCGCGGGCGATCACCCTGCCGTGGTCGATCACCGCGATCGCGTCGGCCAGCCGGTCGGCCTCGTCCATGTACTGCGTGGTGAGCAGGAGGGTTGTGCCGCCGGCCACCAACTCCTCGATGACGTCCCAGAGGTCGAGCCGCGCGCGCGGGTCGAGGCCGGTGGTCGGCTCGTCGAGGAACAGCACGGGCGGGTTGGCCACCAGCGCGCCCGCCAGGTCGAGCCGCCTGCGCATACCGCCGGAGTACGTGCGCACCGGCCGGTCGGCGGCGTCGCTGAGCCGGAACCGTTCGAGTAGTTCACGCGCTCGTTCTTTACTGCGCCGCACGCCCATGTGATACAACCGGCCGACCATTTCGAGGTTTTCCGAACCGGTGAGGTATTCGTCCACCGCGGCGTACTGGCCGGAGGCCCCGATCCGCGAACGTAGCGCCCGTGGGTCGCGCAGCACGTCGATGCCCGCGACGGTGGCGCGACCCGCGTCGGGGATGAGCAGGGTGCTGAGCACCCGGACCGTGGTGGTTTTACCTGCGCCGTTGGGTCCGAGCAGCGCGGTGACGGACCCCTGCGGCACCCGGAGGTCGAGCCCGTCGAGGGCGACCAGAGCGCCGTATCGTTTGACCAGTCCCTCGGCGACTATTGCGTCGGGCATATTTCTCCTGATCGTGAGTTTTCCTGGGATGTATTCAATGGACGTCGGCTGTCTGCGAATTTTCGATCGGAGCAAGGGCGGTACGAGTCAGTATTGTCCTGACCGCCGATGATTTCCTCCGATTTGTTCGGCATTTCGATCATGGAAACCATCCGCTGGGCAGCGAGACGAGTCCGTGGGCCGCGAGGTGGTCGATCAGGCGCAGCGGCGGCTCGACCACGGTCGGGAACACCCGTGGAGGCGTTGAGGTGGGCAATCGCTCGAATCCTTCTACGCGGCGACATCTCTCTACAATGTACAGAGTTTTGGCGAGCCTGCCAGCCCCCACATTTCCGCCGCGTGGCCGCCCGAAGAAAGCGGAAGGCCGCACCTCGATCCAGGCGGTGCTCGGGGGTGCCGGATCGAAGTGCGACCGGTTCCATACTCCCGCCAGACACCCCTGCGCGTCGCGGGTAGCGGACTACCCGAATAGCCGGCGCACGGTACTCGGTCCCGGGCCCAGCGAGCCGAAAACTACCGAGCGCCTTCATCGCTCGGCCACGACGGCCACCGGCATCCACTGTGCACACGAACACATGTTCGCATCGGGGTACGACAGGTTCGGGCCGTCAGGACACCCCGACGAGACGACACGCGGTACACGCCTGCCGCTCCCGCCGCATCATTCGATTTCGAGAGCGATTCGCACCACACAAAGACCGGTCGGCATGTTTATTACGCGGCTTCCACACCCGCTTCCGGCATCGCCCGAAACCAGGTATCTGCCTGCGTAACAGCGGTTTTGGCAAACTCCAGGCCACCGCCGGGGAGCGACCGCGTGGCCCATCGGGGTACCCGAAACGGTCACGAACTAGCAGAAAGTAAGCCCACCCAAAAAATCTTCGAAAAGTGGCCCTCCCCACGCGTACACAAACGCCGTTCATCGCGTAGGATCATTCAGGTCGGCCCCTCCCCCCGGGCCGACCTTACGCGGGCCTCGGCTAACTCCCCCCCTTCGCCGAGGCCCGCTCCCCATTTCCGGACCAGGTCAATCCGCCTGATCGAGACCGGGCAGCACCGATCGCCAGGCCGTAGCCAGCCGCTGATCGCGCACCCGCCCGGCGACCGCGAGCAGCGGACGATCCCGCTCCCACCGCTGCCGCGTCACCGAATCCACCGACGGCCACAGGGAATCCACCTCCGCCAGCAGCTGGCCGAAGTACGCGAACGCGCCGCCCAGCGCCACATGCACGCCCGGCGAACTCGGCGCATCGATGTCCAGCCCACGCACCGCCGCCACCGCGGTGAGCAGTTGCTGCACCACCGGCCGCGGCCAGCTCGACGCGCGCGCGACCCGGACGAGCCAGCCGAGCGCCGCCGCGAGCACGTGCACGTCCTCGATCGTGCGGAACGGCTTGAGGTACTCCACATACCCGTCGCCCGGCAACACCACCGCGGCGACATCTGTCAGCGTCACCACGGCGTGCGGGATCTCCGGCGCGAACGCGGTCGCGGGCAGACTCGTCACCTGCACTCCGGCCTCACCCGCCGCGACCATGCCGGCGCGCAATCGATTCCGGCCGGACGCGTCCGCTCCGACGCTGGCGATCACCACCAGCCGCTGCGCCAGCATGCCCAGTGTGGCAAAGGTTTTGGTGCCGTTGAGGCGGGGGCCGCCGAGGTCCTCGCGCAGCGTCGTCTCGATCGCCGACGGATGGCCACCGCCCGCCTCGGTCGCGCACAGGGCGACCAGCTCGTCGGCGGGCAGATCGGGGATGAGCGCGCGCAACGCCTCCTGGTATCCGGAGAGGAACGCGTAACCCAGCCGGTCGGCGCCGAACCCGCCGGCGAGGGCGACGTCGACCGGCTTGTCGAACCGGTTCGCGGCCACGCGATGCCGCGTCCACGCCGCGGCGACATCGTCGAGCGGGGTCGCGGCGACGTGTTCGGTCAGTAGGTAGTCGAGCACGGAGTCCACTCCTGCACGGTAACGGGCGCGGTCCCGACGCATGGTCACACATCGACCCGTACCGCTTCTCTCGTGCGACCGGTCACAACACCGCGGCCGCTCGAGCGGCACACCCGCGCGTCGATTCCCGAGTCACTCGGTGGCCGACGGCATCGTGCCGCACCGATACTGACCACGCAGGACGCCGCTCTCTCGTCACTCGAACAACCCGAGCTCTTTCGCCGGGCGAGCCTCGCCTTCACTTCCCGGAGTATTGGTGACCGTCCGGCAACCCACGGCGCTGCACATGCGCGTCTCAGGGGCGAGCGGTAACACTGAAGAGTCACATCCGCCTCGAAAGGAGCCTGACCTGTGCCGAAACCAGACGAAGCACGCAAGAGGGCGCTTTTCGACAACGAAGCGAGACTGTCCTGGGTATTGGCCGCACTGGCCGGTTTGATCGGCGCCGCGGCGTTCATGCATACCGCCGGCTACTTCGTCACCTTCATGACCGGCAATACCGAGCGCGCCATCCTCGGCCACTTCCACGACCAGAACGACACCGCCGCAGCCGCGGCCGGGTTGCTCGCGTCGTTCGTCGCCGGCGTCGTGGTCGCCTCCTGGTGCCGCAGACACTACTGGTCCGGGCATCCCCACGGTCCGACCCTGCTGACCACTTTCAGCCTGGCCACGGCGTCGATCATCGACATCGTCCGATTCCAGGACCCCGAAACCGCCAGCATCGACTTCGTGCCGATCCTGTTCGTCGCGTTCGGCGTCGGCGCGCTGAACACCTCGTTCGTGAAGGACGGCGAGGTGTCGGTGCCGCTGAGCTACGTCACCGGCACCCTGGTCAAGCTGGCGCAGGGCATCGAACGGCACATCAGCGGCGGCGACTACGCGGACTGGCTCGGCTACTTCCTGCTCTATCTGAGTTTCGCGCTCGGCGCCCTGCTCGGTGGCCTGCTGAGCATGCTCGTCGCCGGCTGGGCCATGCTCATCACCGCGACGGTCGTCTGCCTCATCGTCACCGGCTACACCTACCTGCATCTCGATCGGCACGGACCGCTGTCGGACCGATGACTCCGTGCGCTCGTTCCGCCGGCCGGTTACGGTGACCGCGTGGAGGAGAATTTCGGGGTCGACGCCGACCAGTTCGCGGCGCTCGTCCTGCAGCAGCTGAGCGCCATCGGTGAGCCCGACGCGGAGTATCACCCCGACGGCTTCGAGATCGTCGTCGGCGACCTGCATCTGTACCTGGGCAACGTCTTCCGGGAGGCCGCCGAGCTGCCCGCCGCCGAACGCGACCGGCGCATCGCCAACTTCGTCGCCGGCGTCCGGGAGGCCGACGCGCCGGACACCTGGCCCGACGTCCGCCCCCTGCTGCGACCAATCCTGCGCCCCAACGGTTTCGGCCTCAACACCCCCGCCGACGCCGCCCCGCCGCTCACCCGCCCCGCGTTCCCGTTCCTGGACGAACTGGTCGCGATCGACCGACCCCACTCCCGCTCGATCGTCTCCGCGACCACCTTGGAGAACTGGGGTGTAGACGCCGACGAGGTCTTCGCCGCGGCTCGCGAAAACCTCACGGCCCTAGCGGGTTCCCACGGCATCACCGGCTCGGGCCTGCTCCACTTCTCCGACACCGGCGACGGCTACTGCACCTCCTGGCCCCTGATCCCCGGCTGGCTGGCAGGCACCGGCGACGGCACCCACCGCCCCCTGGCCTTCATGCCCGACGTAGACACCTTGCTCATAGTCCCCGACACCGGCGACCTGACCCCCCTCTTCGCCGAGGTAGAACAGCGTTACCGCAACGCAGTACGCCCAATCTCCCCCCAGGCCTACACAATCGACGACGAGGGCAAGGTAGTCCCCCTCGACCGAATCCCCCACCACCGCCACCAGCCCCAGGCCCTACGCGCCCGCTGCGGCCTGGCCATCACCGAATACGACGCCCAGACAACAACCTTCAACGAGTCCCTGGAACGCGACCTCACCTTCCCCCACCACCCCGACCTACCCCCCGCCTTCGTAGCCTCGGTCATCTACGTAGCCGCCGACCCCGGCCCCTACACCCTCGCAGTCTGGGGCAAAGACGTCGAATACCTACTCCCCGAAGCAGACCGAATCCTGTTCTGCACAGAGGAAAACGGAGAAATGACCCCCCTCCTAGAGGCCCCCTTCGAAGCAGTAGCAGCCCACCTGAACCTAACCCCCATCCCCCAAATGACCCCCCGCCGCTACGAGGTCCGCACCTGGCCCACCCAAGAGGACCTAACCCACCTAGCAAGCACAGCAACCAGAAAAGATTGAGGGAGAAGGACTAAAAGAAAAAGGAAGGTACCCCACAGCCCAAACAGCTTGGGGTGCACTCCCTTCCACAAACCGGCAAAGAACAAGCCCCAGCTCAACAAGCCCAACTCTCAGGCATAGAACAAGCCCAACACCCCGCCAAGCCCTCCCAGCCCAGCCCAGCCCCAATTGTTCCAGCAAAAAGCAACTTCGAAAGAAAACGCCCACCTAGAGCCACCCCCGATGCGAAGCGAGGCGTCAACCATCGCGCTGTACACATCCCCAAAAAGGTAACCATCCAAGGGGGTCCGGGGGGCGAAGCCCCTCCGGGCGGGGCGTGGGGGCTGCGCCCCCACAAAACACGCGGAACGAGAAAAGGCCCCTGCGTTCCATGGGCATGGTTAACCGATCGAGTGGAGCCTAGGGGAATCGAACCCCTAACCCCTGCCTTGCAAAGGCAGTGCTCTGCCAATTGAGCTAAGGCCCCGTGTCAGCGGGTGGTGACCTCGTGCCACATGTCCGCGTCGTTGCGCTGGCGCAGTTTGGAGATGCCGATGAGAACCGCGACCACGGCACCGACCGTGACAATGAGTTTCATGGTTCCCACCCTACTGTGATGTTCGGGAGTGGGCCTAGGAGGACTTGAACCTCCGACCTCTTCGTTATCAGCGAAGCGCTCTAACCGCCTGAGCTATAGGCCCGTATGACTCTTGTGTTCTTCCACCTGAGCCGAGGCTAGAGATTACCCGACCTTTCGCGCTACCTCCAAAACGGCTGGTAGTGACGCTGCTGACAGGCTTGCCGTCTGGTCGTTCAGGGTGGCCGCGCCCATCGAAAACGGCCGGCGTCGCCCGGGGTGGGGCGACGCCGGCCGTGGGAGGCCGAGGTCTAGTCGGGGTCGGCCAGGGTGACCTGGATGCCGCCGACGAGATCGCAGCACTGGTTGTAGATGAATGTGCCGACGGTGCCGAGGGCGGTGAACAGGACCACGTTGATCAGGCCGATGACGCCCGCGTAGCCGAAGACGGTGCCCGCGTCGATGAGCCCGACCGACCCGCTGTCCTGGGACACCATGTCGGTGAAGGTGTTGTTCAGTCGTTCCCACACGCCCATGCCTTCGAGCACGATGTAGAGCAGGCCGACGGCCAGCATCCACACGAAGAACATGGCGACGCTGATCACCAGCGAGATCTTCAGCGTCGACCAGGGGTCGATGCGGCGGATCTGCACGGTGGCCCGCAGCGGCTCGCCGGCGACGGCCGCGGCCACCGCGACGGGCGCGGCGGGTGAGACGGGCGTCTGCGGGCCGGTGTGCTCGACCGAGGGCGGCAGCGGGTGCCGGATCTCCGAAAGGTCCGGCATGTCCTTGATCAGTTCTGGCCGCGCGATGCTGCGGGTGGGTCCGTCGATGCCGACGGACTTCACCATGGCGGCTTCCTTGCGGGCCGCCTTGGCCGCGAGGTCGGCGGTGGTGCGGGCGTTGGTCATGCCGCCGCCCAGCCCGCCGCCGGACGAGGCGCCGGAGCCGCTCGGGCGTCCGGTGACCGGCGCCTGGCCGGGGCGGTACAGGTTGGACTGTGGTTCCCGCTGCGGCAGCTGTGCCCAGCCGTCCTGGAACGGCGACTGGCCGCCGCCGTTGCCGCCGGACTGATCCCCCGACTCGGGTGCGCCGGGCTCTGAGTTGTTCATGCGCACAGTCTGATCGAACGGATCTTGCCCGCTGTGACCGGGAGCCTGCTCCGGCCCCTTCGGCTTGCCCGCGAAATCGCCTTG
The DNA here is from genome assembly GCF_000308715.1 of Nocardia tenerifensis NBRC 101015. GTDB lineage: Bacteria > Actinomycetota > Actinomycetes > Mycobacteriales > Mycobacteriaceae > Nocardia > Nocardia tenerifensis. The sequence goes on along the minus strand of NZ_BAGH01000424.1, from coordinate 28,720 downwards.
CTTGTCTTGCATTTCGCGTTGCTGGCCTTGCTGCCCGCCGCCCGGTTGGCCACCGCGCTGGCCACCGGCGGACTGGGCGCCACCCGATTGACCACCGTTGGGCTGGCCGCCACCGGGCTGCCCACCCTGCTGGCCGTTATCGGCCGACGACGCGGGCCGCGGGATCGGCCGCGGCGGAATCGGTGACGGTGCGATCCGCTCGGTCACACCGTTCGTTGGGTGCCGCTCGTCATTCGGCTGATTCGGAGTGGTCAATGGGAATCCTTAGATCCGTTCGTTGCCGCCGCTGTTGGGTTACTACTGGGAGGAACCGGTGTCGCTGCTTTCGCCGGCGAGCAGGTCGGGATCGGGCTCGTCGGCATTGCGCGCGATAGCTAGCAACGTATCGCCCTCGCCGAGGTTCATCAATCGCACGCCCTTGGTCTGCCGTCCAGCCTTACGCACCTGCTTGGCCACCGTCCGGATGACACCACCACCGGATGTGATCGCATACAGCTCATCGTCGTCCTCAACGATGAGCGCACCGACAAGGGTGCCACGCTTGGGGTCGTATTGGACGGTCAATACGCCTTTACCGCCCCGGCCCTGCGGCGTGTACTCCTCGATCGCAGTCCGCTTAGCGTAGCCGCCCGCCGTGGCCACCAGCAGATATGTATCCGGCCGAACGACATTGAGCGACAAGAGTTCATCCGAGGCGTTGAACCGCATGCCCTGCACACCGGAGGTGGCGCGGCCCATCGGGCGCAGCGCCTCGTCGGTCGCGGAGAACCGGATCGACTGGCCGAGCGCGGAAACCAGCAGCAGATCGTCGTCGGCCGAGCACAGCACGGCGCCGACCAGTTCGTCCTCGTCGCGCAGGTTCACCGCGACGATGCCGCCGGTGCGGTTGGAGTCGAAGTCGGTCAGCTTCGACTTCTTCACCAGGCCGTTCTTGGTGGCCAGCACCAGGTACGGCGAGTCCTCGTAGGACTTCAGCTGGATGATCTGGGCGATCTTCTCGTCCGGCTGGAAGGCGAGCAGGTTCGCCACGTGCTGACCGCGCGCGGTACGGCTGGCCTCCGGCAGCTCGTAGGCCTTGGCGCGGTAGACGCGGCCCTTGTTGGTGAAGAACAGCAGCCAGTCGTGCGTCGACGAGATGAAGAAGTGCTTGACCAGGTCGTCCTGCTTGAGCCCGGCGCCCTGCACGCCCTTGCCGCCGCGCTTCTGGCTGCGGTAGAGGTCGGTCTTGGTGCGCTTGGCGTAACCGGTCTCGGTGATGGTGACGACCACGTCCTCGCGGGCGATCAGGTCCTCGTCGGCGACGTCGCCGTCGGCGGCGATGATCCTGGTGCGCCGGTCGTCGCCGTACTTGTCGACGATCTCGGCCAGCTCGTCGCGCACGATGGCGCGCTGACGCTCCGGCTTGGCGAGAATGTCCTTCAGGTCGGCGATCTCGAGTTCGATCTTGGCCAACTCGTCGATGATCTTCTGCCGCTCCAGCGCCGAGAGGCGGCGCAGCTGCATGTCGAGGATCGCGGTCGCCTGGATCTCGTCGATGTCGAGCAGCTGCATCAGGCCGGTGCGCGCGGTGTCGGTGTTGGCCGAGCGCCGGATCAGCGCGATGACCTCGTCGAGCGCGTCGAGCGCCTTGACCAGGCCGCGCAGGATGTGGGCCCGCTCCTCGGCCTTGCGCAGCAGGTACCTGGTGCGCCGGACGATGACGTCCAACTGGTGTTTGACGTAGAGCCGGATCATCTGGTCGAGCCGCAGGGTGCGCGGCACGCCGTCGACGATCGAGAGCATGTTGCAGCCGAAACTGGTCTGCAGCTGGGTGTGCTTGTACAGGTTGTTCAGCACGACCTTGGCGACGGCGTCACGCTTGACGGTGACGACGATCCGCATGCCCGCGCGGTCGGAGGACTCGTCGTGGATGTCGGAGATGCCCGCGATCTTGCCGTCGCGCACCTGCTCGGCGATCGAGTTGATGAAGTTGTCGGTGTTGACCTGGTAGGGCAGCTCGGTGATGACCAGGGTGGTCCGGCCCTTGTTGTCTTCCTCGATCTCGACGACGCCGCGCATGCGGACCGAGCCGCGGCCGGTGGAGTAGGCGTCCTGGATGCCCTGGCTGCCGACGATGAGGCCGTAGGTCGGGAAGTCCGGGCCCTTGACCCGCTCCATGCAGGCGGCCAGCGTGGACTCTTCGTCCGCGTCGAAATTGTCCAGCGCCCAGTAGATCGCCTCGGCCAGCTCGCGCAGGTTGTGCGGCGGGATGTTGGTCGCCATGCCGACCGCGATGCCGTTGCTGCCGTTCATCAGCAGCGCGGGCACCCGGCTCGGCAGCACGGTCGGCTCCTGCGAGCGACCGTCGTAGTTCGCGATGAAATCGACCGTCTCGTGGTCGATCTCGCGCAGCATCTCCATCGCGAGCGGGGTCAGCCTGCACTCGGTGTAGCGCATGGCGGCCGCGCCGTCGTTGCCTCGCGAGCCGAAGTTGCCCTGACCGTCGACCAGCGGGTAGCGCAGCGACCACGGCTGCGCCATGCGCACGAGGGTGTCGTAGATCGACGCGTCGCCGTGCGGGTGGTAGTTACCCATGGTCTCGGCGACCGGGCGCGCGGACTTCACGTAACCGCGGTCGGGCCGGTAGCCGTTGTCGTACATCGCGTACAGCACGCGCCGGTGCACCGGCTTGAGGCCGTCGCGCACCTCGGGCAGCGCGCGGCCGACGATCACGCTCATCGCGTAATCGATGTAGCTGTTCTGCATCTCCTGCTGGATGTCGACCGGGTCGATCCGGTCGCCGCCGGTGCCTCCGTACGGAGGCAGCGTCGTGTCGGTCATGAAGTCTTCTCCTTAGCGGGCCTGGTGCGGTGGCGGTGACGTGGCACGCGCACCGGCTTATACGTCGAGGAAGCGAACGTCCTTGGCATTACGGGTGATGAAGCTGCGGCGGGCTTCGACGTCCTCGCCCATCAGCACGCTGAACAGCTCGTCGGCCGCGGCGGCGTCGTCCAGGGTGACCAGCTTGAGCACGCGCACCGTCGGGTCCATGGTGGTCTCCCACAGTTCCTTGGCGTTCATCTCGCCGAGACCCTTGTAGCGCTGGACGCCGTCTTCCTTGTTGATCTTCTTGCCCGCGGCCAGGCCTGCCTCGAGCAGACCGTCGCGTTCGCGGTCGGAATAGGCGAACTCCGGGTCGCTGCGCTGCCACTTGAGCTTGTACAACGGCGGCTGGGCCAGATACACGTGCCCCTGCTCGACCAGCGGGCGCATGAACCGGAACAGCAGCGTGAGCAGCAGCGTCGCGATGTGCTGGCCGTCGACGTCGGCGTCGGCCATCAACACGATCTTGTGATAGCGCAACTTGGCGATATCGAACTCGTCGTGGATGCCGGTGCCGAACGCGGTGATGATCGACTGGACCTCGTTGTTCTTGAGGACTCGGTCGATGCGCGCCTTCTCGACGTTGATGATCTTTCCGCGCAGCGGCAGGATCGCCTGGTACATCGAGTCGCGGCCGGACTTGGCCGAGCCGCCGGCCGAATCGCCCTCGACGATGTAGATCTCGGACTTGCTCGGATCCTTGGACCGGCAGTCGGCCAGCTTGCCCGGCAGCCCGCCCAGGTCGGTCGCGCTCTTGCGCCGCACCAACTCTCGCGCCTTACGCGCGGCGACGCGGGCCTGCGCCGAGGAGACCGCCTTGTTCACAATGGTTTTCGCGTCGGCCGGGTTGGCCTCGAACCAGTGCGAGAGGTGTTCGTTGCAGGCCTTCTGCACGAAGGACTTGACCTCGGTATTGCCCAGCTTGGTCTTGGTCTGGCCCTCGAACTGCGGCTCGGAGACCTTCACGCTCACGATGGCGGCCAGACCCTCGCGGATGTCGTCACCGGTGAGGTTGCCGTCCTTCTCCTTGAGGAGCTTCTTGTCCTTGGCGTACTTGTTGACCACCGTGGTCAACGCCGCGCGGAAGCCCTCCTCATGGGTGCCGCCCTCGTGGGTGTTGATGGTGTTGGCGAAGGTGTGCACCGACTCGGAGTAGCCGGAGTTCCACTGCATCGCGACCTCGAGCTCGTGGCCGGGGCCCTTGCCGGTGAATCCGACGACCGAGTTGTGGATCGGCTGCTTGGTCCGGTTGATGTGGCGGACGAAGTCCTCCAGACCACCCGGGTAGTAGTAGGTGCGCTGCTTGACCTTGTGCTCGGCCGGCGCGGCCTCGGCCTCGTCCTCCGCGTGCTTCGGCGCGTCGGCCGTCTCGCTGACCACCTCGTCGGTGACCTCGGCCTCGGTGACGCGCTCGTCGGTGAGGGTGATGGTGAGCCCCTTGTTGAGGAACGCCATCTCCTGCAGCCTGCGGGCCACCGTCTCGAAGTTGTAGGTGGTGGTCTCGAAGATGTTCGGATCGGCCCAGAAGCGGATCGTGGTGCCGGTCTGCTTGGAGGGGTCGCCCTGGATCAGCTTGCCGGGCACCGAGTCCTTGTAGGTCTGCGTCCAGTGGTAGCCGTCGCGGTAGACCTCCGCCTCCAGCTGGGAGGACAGCGCGTTCACCACGGAGATGCCGACGCCGTGCAGGCCGCCGGACACCGCGTAGGAGTCGGAGTCGAACTTGCCGCCCGCGTGCAGCTGGGTCATGACGACCTCGATGGTCGGCATGCCCTGCGCGTGCATGGCCACCGGGATGCCGCGGCCGTCGTCGACCACCTCGACGCCGCCGTCGGCGAGCAGGGTGACCTCGACCTTGGACGCGTACCCGGCCATCGCCTCGTCGACGGAGTTGTCGACGACCTCCCAGATCAGGTGGTGCAGGCCACGCTCACCGGTCGAACCGATGTACATGCCGGGACGCTTGCGGACCGCCTCGAGCCCCTCGAGGACCGTGATGGACGAAGCGCCGTAGTCCGCCTTGCCCGAGGTAGCGTTGGTCGAGCCCGATGCGTTGGAGTCGTTGGCAGCCACTGGTCGGTAGCTCTCCTTACTTGCTGATCCTCCTGGCGGGGCACTGCACAGCACGCGTTGATCCCTGCCCATGACTGCTGGAGAGATACCGGGCCACGCGGGCTGTACGGAACGCGCCGAAGGTGATCGCCGCTAGTTACGTCACCATCCTACTGGTACACCCAACTTACAGTGCACCTACGACACCCCTGACGGCTCCGTGAATGCGAGAAATCGGATCGCGACGAGTCTGTTCTGCCCTCCGAGGCTTTAGCTCACCTCTGGAAGGAATCGGGCGGTACGGATCGCGGGGCGCTTCCGGGCGCGCGCAGCCGCGGGTGATATGCCCGCATTTCCGAGTCGGCGGCGTAGCCGATGAATTACCCATACCCCCGCGGTGGCGGTAAACGACGAACGAATCCTGCGACTCGGCTTCGGGTTTCACGTGGAACCCCGGCCTATCCGTAGGTGTCGCGCGGACCGCGGCCGCGGATGTGCCGCTCGCCCTTGCGCCAGCTGGGCGCCGCCGGGCCGGTGATCTTCAGCGAGGTGACGATGCCGGGCCCGACCGCGGCGTTGATCTTCGCCAGGATCTGGCTCTGCAGCATGCGCAATTGCGTTGCCCACGCGGTGGATTCGGCGGCGATGCTCAGCACGTTGTCCTTGAGGGTCAACGGCGTGGCATGCGCGGCGATGTCCTCGCCGACGACGCCGGCCCAGCGGCCGAACACCATCCCCTCGGCGACTTTGGCCGACCATCCGCGACTCTTGGCGAGGGACCCGGTCAGTTTTCCGAACGGCTGCGGATCACGCGCGTCCGGCCCGGCGCCCGACCAGCCGGTGCGACGACGCGCCCCGGTCCGCACCTTGCGCTGCGGCGAGGATCGCCCCTGCCCCACGGACTTTCCGCTCGCCTTCGCCGCCGCGCGCGCCTCCTCGAGCGCCCGCCTGGCCAGATCGATACCGCGCAGTTCCGGCTCTTTTCCTGCCGGTTCGGCGCCCTGTTGATCGGTCACCAGGCTCCTCTCGTCTCGCGCGGCCAGGGGGTCACTCTACGACAGCGCACCGACAGAACGACCGCCACGCACGCGGCCGATGACGCGACAGTTCTCCACAGGTCCTGTTGATAACCATGCTTTTCTGTGCATACGTCGCAGTGCGAACGCGATTCGTCAGGAGGCAGGCTGGGCGGGTTCGGCGATGCGCGAGGTGCGGCCGTCCGGGCCGCCACTGGTCTCCACCCGCAGCGGGACGGCGGCGAGTTCGGCGGGGACGTCCTCCGGAACGGCCGCGGTGATCAGCACCTGTTCGGCGCCCGCGGCCACGGCGGCGAGGGCGGTGCGACGACGACGGTCCAGCTCGGCGAAGACGTCGTCGAGCAAGAGCACGGGCTCGGATCCGTGGGCGCGCAACAATTCGAACGCAGCCAGGCGCAGCGCGAGGGCGAAGGACCATGATTCACCGTGGCTGGCGAAGCCCTTGGCCGGCGCGTCGCCGAGGTTCAGTTCGAGTTCGTCGCGGTGCGGGCCGACCAGGCACACGCCGCGCTCGAGCTCCTTGGTCCGCGCCGCGGCGAGTTCGCGCAGCATGACGGCCTCGAGCGCCTCAGTGTCGTCGGGCCGGGGTTCCCTTGCGGGGTCGAGGAATTCGGGCGGCAGCGTCGCGCTGCGGTAAGCGATGGTGGCAGGCCGCGATTCGGGTGCGATCGCGGCGTAGGACTGAGCCAGGTACGGGTACAGGTCGTGCACCAGGCGCAGCCGGTAGGTCAGCAGCACCGACGCGTGGGTGGCCAGGTGGCCATCCCATACGTCGAGCGTGCCGAGCTCGGCCTTCGATCTGGCTTGTCGCCCAGCGGATTTCAACAACGCAGAGCGCTGCCGCAGCACGCGGTCGTAGTCGCTGCGAACGGCGGCGAGTCGCGGCAGGCGGGCTGTGCACAACTCGTCCATGAAGCGGCGACGCTCGCCCGGGTCGCCGCGGACCAGGGCGAGATCCTCCGGCGCGAACAGCACCGTCTGCAGGATGCCGAGGATTTCCCGCGGCCTGCGCGCCGGGGAGCGATTGATCTGGGCGCGGTTGGCGCTGCCCTGGTTCAGCTCGAGGTCGATCCGTAACTCGCGGCCGGTGTTGACGACCGACGCGCCGATCCTCGCCTTGTCGGCGCCGATCCTGATCAGCGGGGCGTCGGAGGCGACCCGGTGCGAGCCGAGGGTGGCGAGGTAACCGATCGCCTCGAGCAGGTTGGTCTTGCCGTTGCCGTTCGAGCCGAGGAAAACCGTTCGGCCTGGGGATAACTCGAGCTCCGCGTGTTCCCACGAGCGGAAGTCACGCAGCGAGAGTGTTCTGATGAACATCCGCTAACCGGCCCCTACCTGCGTGACTTCTGCCATACCAGGCTGTGTGCACGCCGACTGCCCGGTCGGCATCAACCCACATCGTGTGGAAGACCTGTGCATAAGTACGCCCGAGCTCGGCGGCCTCTTCACCGAAAACCACAGCCTCGCCGACGATTTCGCGGCGAACGAGGCGAGGGCCGAGCTCGGATCGCGGTCGTGCACAGGTGCTCAGCCCGGCAGCCGGACCGGCATCAGCAGGTAGGTGTACGGGCTGTCCAGCGCCGCGAACGCACCCGACTCGAGCACCTTCGGCTCGTCGTCGACGGCGGGCAGCAACACGGCGGGGCGGCTCGGCGTGGTGAACCCGAAGGTGACCCGGTCGGCGTGCAGCGCCGACAGGCCGTCGATCAGGTAGCCGGGGTTGAACGCGATGGTCAGCGACTCGCCGCGGAAGTCGGCCTCCAGCCACTCCTCGGCCCGGCCCGCGTCGTCGCCGCCCGCGGACAGTTGCAGGCCCTCTGTGGAGAACTCCAGCCGCACCTGGGCGCCGCGCTCGGCGACCAGCGCCACACGCTTGATGGCCTCGGTGAGCCCGGACACCTGAAGGGTCGCGATCGAGGTGTGTTCCTTCGGCAGCAGCTGACGGAACTTGGGGAACTCGGCGTCGAGCAGCCGGGTGGTGGTCCTGCGGCCCGCGTTCACGATGCCGAGCAGGCCGTCCGAGCCCGCGCCGGTGCCGAGCGAGAGCTGCACGGGAGCGTCGGAGGCGCCGAGCGTCTTGGCGGCCTCGGACAGCGTCCTGGCCGGGATGAGCACGGCGGTCTCGATGCCGGCGTCGGCGGGGGTCCACTCGATGTGGCGCACCGCGAGGCGGAAACGGTCGGTGGCCGCGAGCACGACCTTCGAGCCCTCGATCTCGACGCGGATGCCGGTGAGCATCGGCAGCGTGTCGTCCCGGCCCGCCGCGACGGCGACCTGGCCGACCGCGTTGGCGAACACGTCCACGCTCAGCTCGCCGGTCTGCTGCGGCACCTCGGGCAGCTGGGGATAGTCCTCGACCGGCATGGTCGGCAGGGAGAACTTCGCACTGCCGCAGGCGATCAGCACGCGGGTGCCGTCGACGGACACATCCACCGGCTTGTTCGACAGCGACTTGGTGATGTCGGCGAGCAGCCTGCCGGAGACGAGCACCTCGCCGGGGCCGGCGACCTCGGCGGCCACGCGCATCTGCGCGGAGACCTCGTAGTCGAAGCCGGAGACGGTGAGCCCGCCCTCGTCGGCGACGAGCAGCACGCCGCCGAGCACCGGGACGGGAGGCCGGGACGGGAGGCTACGCGCCACCCAGGCAACCGATTCCGCGAAGTCCTCTCGGGCGACCCGAAACTTCATGCTTGCAAGCTCCATCGCCCGATCTGTCCTCTCCCAGTTCCGTGAGCTGTTATGCGGTGGCCGGACATTCGTCCTCCAAGCCTGTCGGCTCGTTCAACGTTGGTTTCGCGAAGGGTAGTGGATCGGCCGCCATGGAAAGTGTGGCACACGCGACCGACACCAAACCGTACCCGCGACTAGGGCTGTGGCCTAGCCCGACCCGCTAGACCGACTCCCCGAGTCTCGAGTCCGAGTCGGAAGATTCGGTTCGGATCCCTTAGACGGGCACGAGAAGGCTTGGGGGCGTGAGCCATCCAGGCGCGGCCAGGTAGGGGCCTCGAGGATTCGCATCCCAGAGTCATCGACGGATCAGGTGTTCGTACGAGCGTTGCCTTCGAGTCGGCGATGCGCGTCGACTCCGGCTCGTGTCCTTGCCTGTGGACGGGAGCGGTTCGCGGCGTGACCTCTCCGACCGACTTTCCACACAGCCTGTTTTCAAGAGAGTTCTTCTAGAAGAAGAACTGAAGTAGTAGTAGGCACTGTGGAATCTGTGTACTGACGCCGAATCCGCAGCTCAGGGGGCGTGGTGCCATGGGGATGACCGCGGGGTGTCTCGAGGATGAACGCGCGGCGTCTGTGGAGTACCGAAGTTGTTCAACATCCATCCTCGAGTGCTCCTCGAGTTGTTCCACCGTTTTCCCGGGGTTGTGCACACCTGTGCACCGATGCGTGGACAACTCGAGGATTCCTCGAGGACTCCACATGTACTCCTCGAGGAATCCCCACCCCGGTGACCGAGAGCGTGCAGGTCACGGCCTGTGCGCAAGCACGCCTGGGGAAACTGGGGATGAAGCCCTGTTAGCGGACGCTGCACACCTTCATCCCCACACCTGTTAGCGAATCGGTGTACAGACCGGTGGATTCCTCGAGGACTCCACATGAATTCCTCGAGGAATCCACAGGCCGAAAAAAGCACCGCCCCAGGTCAGGGCGGTGCTTGGCTGTTAGTAAAGCTCAGCGCGAGCGCTGTTTGATTCGGGCTGTGAGTTCTTGAACCTGGTCGTAGACCCGGCGCCGCTCGGTCATCTCTTTGCGGACTTTTTTCTCCGCGTACATGACCGTGGTGTGGTCGCGGCCGAACGCCTGGCCGATCTTCGGCAGCGACAGGTCGGTCAGCTCGCGGCACAGGTACATGGCGATCTGCCTGGCTTGGGCCAGCGGCCGCGCCTTGCCCGGCCCGGTCAGCTCCTCGAGCGTGGTGTTGAAGTACTCGGCGGTGACGGCCATGATCGTGGCCGCGTTGATCTCCAGCGCGGCGGTGTCGGGCATGAGGTCGCGCAGCACCACCTCGGCCAGCGGCAGATCCAGCGGCTGACCGTTCAGCGACGCGAACGCGGTGACCCGGATCAGCGCGCCCTCCAGCTCGCGGATATTGCGCTCGACCCTGGTGGCGATCAGCTCCATCACGTCGTGCGGCACGTCGAGGCGGTCCATCCTGGCCTTCTTGCGCAGGATGGCGATGCGCGTCTCCAGCTCGGGCGGCTGCACGTCGGTGATCAGGCCCCACTCGAACCGGGTCCGCAACCGCTCCTCCAGCGTGGCGAGCTGCTTGGGCGGGCGATCGGAGGAGACCACGATCTGTTTGTTGGCGTTGTGCAGGGTGTTGAAGGTGTGGAAGAACTCCTCCTGGATGCCTTCCTTACCCTCGATGAACTGGATGTCGTCGACCAGCAGGATGTCGGTCTCGCGGTAGCGGCGTTTGAACGCCACCTTCCGGTCGTCGCGCAGGCTGTTGATGAAGTCGTTGGTGAACTCCTCGGTGGAGACGTACTTCACCCGCATGCCGGGAAACAGCCGCTGGGCGTAGTGGCCCGCCGCGTGTAGCAGGTGCGTCTTTCCCAAACCCGAAGCGCCCCAGACGAACAGCGGGTTGTAGGCGCGGGCGGGCGCCTCCGCGATGGCCACCGCGGCGGCGTGCGCGAAGCGGTTGGACGCGCCGATGACGAACGTCTCGAAGGTGTACTTCGCGTTCAGGCTGGCCGAGGAGCTCGGCGGCGCCGAGGTCTCCTGCGACTTGCTGAAGTAGGTCGGCCAGGAGTTGCGGGCGTTGACCACGGGCTCGTCGTCGCGGTCGGTGCGCGGGCCTTCGGACTCGCGGACCTCGTGGCCTGCCGCCAGGCCCTGGTCGTCGGGCTCGACCGCCTCGCGGACGGGCGCCCGGACCGGGCCGCGCATGGTCGCCGGGCCGGGGTCGGGGGTGAACAAGGATTCCTGACCCGGCGGAATCGAGTCGCGTCGTGGGGACAAGCCCTGTTCACGGCGCTGCGCGGGGGCCGGTTCGTGCCTCGGGACGGGCTGCAGTTCGGCCGGGGCGGGGAATTCGTCGCGGCCGGAGTACTCGTCGCGGGCGTAGTCCTGCCGGTCGTACTCGCCGGTGGCGTACTCCGGGGCGTACTCGGTGTCGGTGTAGTCGGATCCGCCGTTATAACTCGGCGCCGGGGCGTAGTCGGTGGACGGCGGGTAGTCATCGGACTGGGCGTAGCGCGGTTGCTGATAGTCGTCCCGGTCCTGGTACTCCCCGCTGGGGTAGCCGGCCTGGCCACGTCCGTTGTCGCGCGGACCGTTGTCCCTGGGACCGTTGTCTCGAGGTCCGCTGTCTCGCGGGCGCTCCGGCCTGCTCGTCATCCGGGCGTGCCGGGGGTTACTGCCGGAACGCTCGGCGGCCGGGGCGGCCGGCGCGGCGATGCGCACACCGAGTCCCTCCACCTGTGGACCGAGCCGCCGGGCCAGGGAGCGCAGAATGGGCTCGCGCAGATCGCGTTCGATGGCCTCCTGGGCCAACGAGGAAGGCACCGACAGCAGGGCGAACCCCTGGGCCACCGTCAGCGGCTTGACCAGCTTCAGCCAGGCCTGCTGTGCTCTGGTCACCGGCGGAATGGCGCCGTCGGATGAGCCGGTGGTCAGCTCGGCGACTACCTCGGGCCACACCGTGGCCAACACGTTCTGCTCGTCGTCCATGCAGTTTCCTCCCCGGAAGTAGGTCGATAGGAGCAGACGGCCGGGGCACGCGGGGAGGCGACGGTGACGACCGTGCTCGGGTCGGTACCGTGATCCTGCGTACGTCCGTAACCGGTTCGGACGCTGCCCGGATCCCCATTCCGGGTGGCGACATGGCACCGTCGGCCCTACGAATATGCCACTCCGGGGGTCTTTCCACACAATTATCCACAGATGTGGAGAACCCTGGGGAGTTGTGAAATACGCTCGATCGCGCCCGCGAAAACGCCCTGACCTGCGGTTGTGCAGCAACCCCTCGGCAAAGCAGGTTGCCGATGCGCCCGGGCGTGGCTAGGGGTGTGGACGAACTCACTGCGATACTCACAGGCCTGGGCAGTGATGTGCACAGCTCACGCGCGGTGACGTGCACAGCTCCGGGATCGGCGAACCGGTAACGTGCTGGTCGGGCGTTCGGGGGCGCGCGGGTGGGGCGAGTTTGACCCGTTCCGAGGCGATCAGTACCCTCGTACAGTCACCCTTTGGTGCGGTGGCGGTCCTGTGCTGGCTGGGTTGTGTCGAGACCGACGGAGCGTCGAGCCTGACCGACTGTGCGCCGAGACCGACGCGCCGATGATGACCGGACCTGCGATTCATCGCGAATACCTGTTTCACCGAACAACTTCGGGCACCGACGGTGCCCACTGACTCGAGGAGTGTTGACCGTGGCCAAGGGCAAGCGGACGTTCCAGCCGAACAACCGTCGTCGGGCGCGCGTCCACGGCTTCCGTCTCCGGATGCGTACCCGTGCGGGTCGCGCCATCGTTTCGGCGCGTCGCCGCAAGGGCCGCGCCGAACTCACTGCCTGATCCTCGCTCGCGGACGCTCGGGTGTTGCCTGAGCCGTATCGGTTGCATCATCGTGCCGACTTCTCCCGGACGGTGCGCCGCGGCCAGCGAATCGGGAGGCGAGATCTGGTCGTACACGTGCTCACCCACGGGTATGACGGAATCGTGGACGTGAATGGACGACATGGTGATCCGGCCGAGAAGCTGGTCCGCGTAGGCGGGCCACGCTTCGGGCTGATCGTCAGCAAGGCGGTGGGCAACGCGGTGATTCGACACCGTGTGGCCCGCCGCCTGCGTCATATGTGCCTAGAGATAGTTCCCGAACTGCCCGCCGACGTCGACGTCGTGATCCGCGCCCTGCCCGGCGCCGCGGCCGCCTCCTCGGAGGACCTGCTGCGCCAATTACGCACCGCCCTACGCAAACTCGGCGTCGGCGCGGCAGCGGTCGGACCGGCATGAGCCGCACCGCGCAGATCGGTCGGTTACCGGCGAACGCACTGATCTTTCTGATCGAGTTGTATCGGACCTACGTCTCCCCCACCCGCATGCCGGTGTGCCGTTTCACCCCGACCTGCAGCGAGTACGCGGTCACCGCATTGCGCACGCGCGGGCTGTTCGTCGGCCTCGGATTGGCAGCCGTGCGACTGGCCAAATGCGCGCCCTGGCACCCTGGTGGGTGGGACCCCGTTCCGGAGCGGAAGCGAAGCACCGTTCGCACCGCGGCCGGGACCGTGGCAGCCACCGATCCGGCGCCGCAGGAAGCCAACCTGCAGGCCGACCCGGTGTCGGAGCCGAACGCTTGGAAAGGATCACCGCGCGCGGTGATCGGCGATACGAACGACGGGAGTGCATAGAGCCGTGCTCGACTTCATCTATTATCCGGTGTCCTGGATCTTGTGGTTCTGGCACCGGGCGTTCGCGCTGGTGCCCGGTCTCGGAAAAGACAGCGGCATCGCCTGGGCGCTCGCCGTCGTGTTCCTGGTGTTCACGCTGCGCGTGCTGCTCTACAAGCCGTTCGTGAAGCAGGTGCGCACCACCAAGCAGATGCAGGAGCTGCAGCCCCAGATCAAGGAGCTGCAGAAGAAGTACAAGAACGATCGCCAGAAGATGGCGGTCGAGATGCAGAAGCTGCAGAAGGATCACGGCTTCAACCCGCTCATGGGCTGCCTGCCGATCCTCGCGCAGGTGCCGGTGTTCCTGGGTCTGTTCCACGTGCTGCGCTCGTTCAACCGGACCGGTCACGGGTTCGGTCAGCTCGGCCTGTCGATCGAGCAGAACGCGAACACGCCGAACTACGTCTTCAACGCCGCCGACGTTCAGTCCTTCCTGAGCGCTCGTATCTTCGGCGCGCCGATCTCGGCCTTCATCACCATCCCCGACACCGAGCTGCGGGCGTTCGCCATCGACGGCCTCGGCCTGCCGAGCAAGGTGGGCATCGCCGCCGTCGCGATCCCGCTGATGATCATCGCCGGCTTGGCGACCCACTTCAACGCGCGGGCGTCGGTGGCCAGGCAGACGCCCGAGGCGGCCGCCAACCCGCAGGCCGCGATGATGAATAAGCTCGCGCTGTGGGTGTTCCCGCTCGGCGTGCTCGTCGGTGGTCCGTTCCTGCCGATCGCCATCCTCCTGTACTGGGTTTCCAATAACATCTGGACCTACGGGCAGCAGCATCTCGTCTTCGGCCGCATGGAACGCGAAGCGGAAGAGAAGAAGCAGGCCAAGCTCGAGCAGCGCGCGCAGAACGCACCGAAACCCGGTGCGAAGCCGGTCAATACGCGCAAGAAATCGGCGGGCGACACCGTCGACGGCGCGGTCGACGCGGTGGACGCCGCGGTCGACGCGCCCCCGTCGACGAACGGGACCGGCAAGACCACCGGCAAGGCCGCCGCGCAGCGCAGGCCGGGTGGCCAGAAGCGACCGGGCAACCGAGGCCGAGCGAACCAAAAGCGCCGCCGCTGATCGCATTCCGGTGGCCGGGGTCGGCCACCACGCTGAGCAACCCCTTGATCGCGCACCGTCCGGCGGCCAGCGCACGGCGAGCGCGATGAGCAGATGAAGGAAATCAAATGACAGTTGAGACCGACGGAGGGGACGCCACAGTGGCGACGACGATGGTGAACGCCGAAACGGACGCCGACGATGTCGTGAACGATGCCGAAGAAGCCCTCATCGAAGAGGGTGAGATCGCGGGCGACTACCTCGAGCAGTTGCTCGACGTGCTGGACTTCGACGGCGACATCGACCTCGACGTCGAGGGCGACCGCGCCATCGTGAGCATCGACGGTGGGCGGGATCTGTCGAAGCTGGTGGGCCGCAACGGCGAGACGCTAGACGCGCTCCAGGAACTGACCCGGCTGGCGGTGCAGCAGGCCACCGGCGTGCGCAGCAGGCTGATGCTCGATGTGGCCGGGTGGCGCGCGAAGCGGCGGGAAGATTTGAGCGCGCTCGGCACCGCCGCCGCGCAGCGGGTGCTCGAGTCGGGTGCGCCGGAGTCGCTGTCCCCCATGACGCCGTTCGAGCGCAAGATCGTGCACGACGCCGTGGCGGCGATCGACGGAGTCAACAGCGAGAGCGAGGGCGTCGAGCCGAACCGGCACGTCGTGGTCGTTCCGTCCTGAGCGAATACCGAACCTCGTCGGGGCACGGCGTATTTCGTCACTCTGACGGGTAATGATTGGATAGGGCCTCTGGTCTTCGGATCGGGGGCCTTGTTCATGTCCGGCACCTGATTGTCCGCATGTCGCCGGTTCCTGATCGACTCGAGTTCGGAAGGATGTTTCACGTGGAACGAGATCTGGGTGAGAGCACCGCTTTGCCCGCCGAGCTGGAACCGCCGGCCGCGGCCTCGGCGGTGTTCGGCGATCGACTGGATCTCGCCCGGCGGTACTGCATGGCGCTCGCCACCGCCGGCGTGGAGCGCGGACTGATCGGGCCGCGTGAAGTCCCCCGGCTCTGGGACCGTCACATTCTCAACTGCGCGGTCGTCGGCGAACTCATCGCCGAAGGCTCATCGGTGGTCGACATCGGCAGCGGCGCGGGGCTCCCCGGAATCCCGCTCGCCCTCGCCCGCCCGGATCTCCGCATCACCCTCGTCGAGCCGCTGCTGCGTCGCACCATCTTCCTCAGCGAGTTCATCGACGCGGCCGGGCTCGAGGTCACCGTCGTGCGCGGGCGAGCGGAGCAGTCCGGCGTGCTGAAGGAGGCGGGCGGCGCGGATGTGGTCACCTCTCGCGCCGTGGCTCCGCTCGGCAAGCTCGCTCAGTGGTCCCTCCCCCTGCTACGCGACCACGGCCGCATGCTCGCCCTCAAAGGTGTGAGCGCGGCCGAGGAACTTGAGCGCGATGGCCAGGCGCTGGAACGCGCCGGCGCGGGGAACCCGATGGTTGTCGAATGCGGTGCGACCCTTGTCCCCACCCCCACTCTGGTCATCAGCGCCGAACGGCTGCCGCGCGCTGAGCGCGCGCCCCGCCGGCGGAGTGAGCACGCGATCGCGCGTCGGGAGGCCAAGGCGGCGAAGCGTGCGGGGGCTGCGTCCGTGCGGGGTCGTAAGTCGAAGTAGCGCAGGGGCGTACGTAGGTTCGCTTTGCAGTGGACTCGAAGGATGGTTCCGGCCACCCCTCCGCTGTCGAAGCAGGGCTGAACAGTTCTGGAGCGGAGCGCGCGACCGCGGACACTGGCCGCTGTTTCACATGAAACATTGCCAGCGGGGGGCGGAGTGATAGCGCTCTCTCCCTACCGGCCGACGACGTCGCAACGCGGTCCATCTCGGCGCGCGGTTGAGGACGACGCGTTGCGCAGGCGCTCGATAGGAACGCGGGCTGTCTCTAGTCGTCGCTCCCCTGACGCGATTTGACGGCTTCTGGTTTCAGCGGAGCGGACGGCGCTTCCGTTCTCCTGGTCCCCGTGAGGCCCCCCGCCTTAGCCGACTTCGATTCCACCGCTTGATGCTTCGACTGAATCGCTCGAAGCCGGATCGATTCGGTAGTGGGGCTGCTGAGCGGAACCGAAATTGCAGAGGATTGGGCACGTACGCGGTAGGGCCGCCAGGGTGCCCAGTCTCGGCGAGTGGCGGAAGTCTTGTTTCCCGTGAAACATTCGCCGACCGACGAGTATGCGGTGCTGCCGTGCGACGTAAACGTGTGAGTCAGGATCTGGGAATCGGGTGCACCCCAGACATCTCCGCATGAGGTTTCACATGAAACGTTGAGCCGTGGGGTGTTTGGGGATCAAGGGTCGCAGGCATGCTCGGAACCCCCTTCGCGGACCCGGGTTTCATGTGAAACATCGGTCGCAAACGCGGCGAAGGTGAACAGTTTCGCGTGTCCTGTGCGCGTTGCCGCGATTCAGCTTTCTTATCGCGCTCGGTGCTGGCAAGCTAGTGGGCGTCGGGCGTGAGCGTAGGTGCCACGGTGGAATTGGTGTCGCGACGAGAGCTCCGCTCGGTCGATCGGGCGCCGCGAACCCGGTTGCGCATCATGTTCGTACCGACACCAGCTGTTTGATGACACGGCGCCGACGTTCGTCGGGAGCACGTGATCTGAGTTCTCGGGTTAGGAGCTGTCTATGTCGAACGGTCCGGCGAATGTTTCACGGGAAACTACGTCGCGCGTGCCGGGAATGCTGGACTCCAGCAATTTCGACACGGAGACATTCGGAAGCACACCGTTTGGGAACATCTCCCCCAGCGAGACTCCGATCGCGGCCGAGGCACAACGCGCCAGCCAGATCCTCCATCCAGGAAAGGTGACAGTGCAGAAACCGCACGAGCAACGCATCATCACCATCGCCAATCAGAAGGGCGGCGTCGGCAAGACGACCACCGCGGTGAATCTCGCGGCCGCCCTGGCGCATCAGGGGATGACGGTCCTCGTGATCGATCTGGACCCGCAGGGCAACGCCAGCACGGCGCTCGGCATCGAGCACCACTCGGGTGTTCCGTCGAGCTACGAACTCCTCATCGGCGAGGTGTCGGTCCGCGACGCGATCCAGCAGAGCCCGCACAATGAGCGGCTGCTGTGCATCCCGGCGACCATCGATCTGGCGGGCGCGGAGATCGAACTGGTCTCGATGGTGGCCAGGGAGGGCCGGCTCAAAGCGGCCATCCAGGAGGCGAATATCGCCGGGTACGACATCGACTACGTGATGATCGACTGCCCGCCATCGCTGGGCCTGCTGACGGTCAACGCGATGGTCGCGGCCAAGGAGGTGCTGATCCCGATCCAGTGCGAGTACTACGCGCTGGAGGGTGTCGGGCAGCTGCTCCGCAATATCGGCCTGGTGCAGGCGCACCTGAATCCGGACCTGCACGTGTCGACCGTGATCCTCACGATGTACGACGGCCGGACCAAGCTGGCCGACCAGGTGGCCGAGGAGGTGCGCGGGCACTTCGGCGACGTGGTGCTGCGGTCGGTGATCCCGCGCAGTGTGAAGGTGTCGGAGGCGCCGGGCTACGGCATGACGGTGCTCGATTATGATCCAGGCTCCCGAGGCGCGATGAGCTACCTCGATGCCGGGCGTGAAATGGCGGCCAAGGCAACGGCGCTCGCACACGCCGCGGCCGAAGCCGCGGAGTGATCTGGCTGGATGAGTGCCGGGTCGGCGAGACCCGGTGTGGTGGCGGAACGAGGAAGGGGTCTGTGGACCGATGAGTCAGGCGAAGAAGGGTGGGCTAGGACGCGGTCTCGCCGCGTTGATCCCGACGGGACCGGCGGATGCGCCGGGGCTCAGCAGTCAGGCGGCCAGCGTCATCGGTCTGGATCCGATCGGGCCGCAGCCCGCATCGGCCTACCTGCACCGGGTTCCGGACCCCACGGACGACGACCTCTCCGTCGGCGGCGCGGTGTACCGCGAGATTCCGCCGGACCAGATCGAGCCGAACCCGAAGCAGCCGCGTCAGGTGTTCGAGGCCGAGGCGCTGGACGAGCTGGTGCACTCGATCAAGGAATTCGGCCTGATGCAGCCGATCGTGGTGCGCCGGGTCGAGCCGGGGGTCGACAAGTATCAGCTCGTCATGGGCGAGCGGCGGTGGCGCGCTTCGCAACTCGCCGGGCTCGCGGCGATCCCCGCGATAGTTCGGGACACCGCCGACGAGTCGATGCTGCGCGATGCGCTGCTGGAGAACATCCACCGGGTGCAGCTCAATCCGCTGGAAGAGGCGGCGGCCTATCAGCAGCTGCTGGAGGAGTTCGGCGTCACGCATGAGGTGCTCGCCGATCGCATCGGTCGTTCGCGGTCCGCGGTGACCAACATGATCCGTCTGCTGAAGCTGCCGATCTCGGTGCAGCGGCGGGTGGCGGCGGGTGTGTTGTCGGCCGGACACGCGCGCGCACTGCTGGGATTGACCGGCGGCGCCGAGGCGCAGGAGGAGTTGGCCAAGCGCGTTGTCGCCGAGGGGCTATCGGTGCGCAGCACGGAGGAGGCGGTGATCCTGGCGAACCAGGAGTCCGCTCCGCCCACGGACCCGGCGGCTCCCCCGGCTCCGCAGCGCAAGCCGATCCACATGCCGGGGTTGCAAGATGTGGCCGACAGACTGTCCGGATCGTTCGATACCCGAGTCATCGTGAGCATGGGTAAGCGAAAAGGCCGGATCGTCGTCGAGTTCGGCTCGGTGGATGATCTGGAGCGGATCGTCGGCCTGATGGAGCAGAGCAAGCGCGGTTTGTGACGGAAGTGACAAAAGTAAACTTGTGAAGGCGACAGGCACGACCCCGGGGCTGAAACGTCACAGTGACGGACGCGCGATTCCCGCGAATCAGCGGAGCGCATGATCTCCCCGGACGGGCCGGCACGAGTTCTCAATCAACAGCACAGCGACGTGGAATGAGGCGGGTTCTCTTGATCGCTTATTCTTGCTGGCAAGAACATAGTGATGCGGTGTGAGCGAGCGCAGCGAGCGGACCATGGGCGCAGCCGAGTACTACTCGGTCGCGCCGAAGCCGAGCTTCAGCGAGGTGCAATCATGAGCGAGCGAACCGCAGGCCATGGCGCCCCGTGCGGGCCCGTGCCGAGCGCAGGCGAGGCACGGACATGAGTGTGGACGAATCGGACAGCTGGAGGCTGAGCAGAGCAGTGTCGACCAGCGTCACAGCACTTACCCTCGGCGGGCTAGACAAGCTCCCCGCGCACTCTCGGCGCTGCGTGTTCTGGGAGATGGACCCCGCCGTCGCCGAGGACTCCCGCGGCTTCAGCGATCCGGTCTTCGAAAAGGAGGCCTGGCTCTCCACGGTGCTGCTGGAGTGGGGCTCCTGCGGGCAGGTGGCGAACGTCGACGGCAATGTGGCGGGGTGTGCGCTGTATTCGCCGCCGAGCACCGTGCCGCGCGCGTCGCTGTTCCCCACCTCACCGGTGAGCCCGGACGCGGTCCTGCTGACCACGCTGCAGGCCGAATTTCCTTACCAGGACAACGAGGTTGCCCACCAGCTGATGCAGGCCGTGGTGGCCGATCTGGTGCGTCGTGGCGTGCGCGCGCTCGAGGCGTTCGGGATCCGTTCCGATCCGCCCTCCCAAGCCCTTTCGGAGCGCTTCGGCTCGATGACGTTGATGGAGCGGATCATCTCGCCGACCAAGAACCCCGGCGCCGACGCGCCCGGTTCGGCGACCGAGTGCTCGCCGGAGACCTGCATGATCGAGGCCGACTTCCTGGAGGAGGTCGGGTTCAAGGTGATCGCACCGCACCATAGGTTCCCGCGGCTGCGCCTGGAGCTCGACTCCGATCACGGGTGGAAGGAAGACGTGGAGCGTGCGCTGGATCAACTGCTCGCGGCCGCGGCGATGACTCCCCCGGCGCGGGTCGGGGTTCGCTGAGTCGGCTTGTCCAGGTCTGCGGATGCCGCCGACGATGACGTCGGCGGCAGGCGAGCTCGAATCTCCAGTCGAACAGATGCAGCGCTACATACGGTCGGCGGCGGCGAGTTCCTCCGCCAGCAGTTCCGCGAAAGTGTATGTGCCCGTGGGCTGGTCGTCCTGCCCGAGCAGGTACAGCCGCTTGACCGAGATCAGGATGGCCTCGGCGATCACGTCCCGCATCCGCGGGTTGGTGAGCACGGCGGCGTCGTAATCGTTTGTCAGATAACCGATGTCGATCTGCACGGTCGGCATCTTGGTGAGCCGCAACAGATCCCAGGTTCTCGCGTGCGTGCGGCAGTCCTGTAGCGAGGTGCGCGCGACGACCTCGCGCTGGATGAAGCCGGCCAGCACCTGGCCGATCATCGATGCCGAGCCGTGCGAGTTGCCGAAGTAGAAGCCTGCGACGCCGTTGGCGAGCGGGCTCGGGTTGGTCGCGCAGCGCAGCGAGATCATCAGGTCGGCGTCGAAGGCGTTGGAGGTGTCGGCGCGCTCGGCGTCGGTCGGGTTGGCGCCCCATGGGCGCGAGAGGAAGGTCTCCATGCCGGTGGCGGCCATCCGGCCCTCGAGCCGACTTGCCAAGTCCCACAGGATCTCCGACTCGTACACGTCGCCGAACTCGGTCGGCACGGGGTGCCCCTTGTCGGGGCCGCCGAGACCGGGATCGATGACGATGCGCTTGCCGGTCAGCTGCGGCCCGGCCCGGTGCACCACCTCCTCCTCGGCGATGCGGTGCGGGTTGCCGCCGGTGACGCGCGCCCCGAGCAGGTCGAGCGAGCGCAGGGTGTCCGGCCCGCAGATGCCGTCGGCGGAGAGGCCGATCTCCCGCTGGAAGGAGGTGAGCCCCTCGTGCGTGTGCGGGCCGAAGTAGCCGTCGACGCGGTGCACGTAGAAGCCGAGGTCCTGCAGCTTGCGCTGCAGCGTCGCGACATCGTCGCCGTACAGCGGCGCGGAGAGCTGATAGATCAGGGTGCGCGCGCCGAGCCGGTAGGAGGCCTCTTTCAGCGCCCGATAGGTGGCCGGGCCGACCACGCCGTCGACGAGCAGTCCGCGATGCTGCTGGAACGCGCGGACGGCCGAGTCGAGTCGGTGGTCGAAGGTGGCCTCGGTGTCTTTCCAATACTCGCGCGCGTCGGCGTGATCGGTATCGACGTGTGCGTGTAAGAACCCGAGACTTGCCAGGGTGCTCCGAACCTCTGCTACGGCTGGACCGCTATCGCCGTGACGAAGTCGGTGCATGCGTGAGAGCCCTTTCCTTCCGTCAATCCGGGTACCCACTCATGCGATGGGATACACCTTCGCACGACCGGCGTCGGTCGATTGTCTCAGACCCGGACGGGAATTCGGCATTCCCGGGTCCAGGCATCCTACGGCGCGTCGATCGATCTCGACGTCCTTTGGTGCCCATGGCATCAGCGCGACAGGTGTCAGATCTCGCCGTCGAGTTCCCGCAGGAGGGCGGCTTTGCCCTTCGCGCCGACGATCTGCTTCACCGGCTTACCGCCGCGGAACAGCATCATAGTTGGCAGCGAGAGGATCTTGTAATCGCGGGCGGTCTCGGGATTCGCGTCGACGTCGACCTTCGCGACGGTGAGCTTGTCCGCGTGGGTGCCCGCGATCTCCTCCAGCACCGGGGCGACCATCTTGCAGGGGCCGCACCAGGTGGCCCAGAAGTCGACGAGGACGGGCTTCTCGCTGAGCAGCACGTTGTCGGCGAAGGTCGCGTCGGTGACGGTGATCGTGTTCTTGGCACTGTCGGACATGGGTTCTCCTTGCTGAATTGCTGGGCCCGCGAATGGATCGCGGGCCCGTGACCCGTCGCACGCGACGGGATGTGACGAACTCAGTTGGCGGTCACGGCGACCGAGTGGCCCGCGTGATCCAAGGTGTTGGAGCTGATGTCGCCCTGCTCGGCGAGCCAGCGTTCGGCGTCGATGGCCGCGCGGCAGCCGGTGCCCGCCGCGGTGATCGCCTGGCGGTAGGTGTGGTCGACCAGGTCGCCCGCGGCGAAGACGCCGGGCACCTTGGTCGCGGTCGACGGATGCACCACCTGGACGTAGCCCTCGTCGTCCAGCTCGACCTGGTCGCGGACCAGTTCGCTGCGCGGATCGTGGCCGATGGCGACGAACAGACCGGTCGCGGCCAGCTCGGAGGTCTCCCCCGTCCGGGTGTCGCGCAGCACCAGGCTGGTCACGCTGCTGTCGCCCTTGACCTCGACGACCTCGGCGTTGAGCCGGAACTTGATCTTCTCGTTGGCCTTGGCCCGCTCGAGCATGATGCGCGAGGCCCGGAACTCCTCGCGGCGGTGCACGATGGTGACGCTGGCGGCGAACTTGGTGAGGAACGTGGCCTCCTCCATCGCGGAGTCGCCGCCGCCGACCACGACGATGTCCTGGTTCTTGAAGAAGAAGCCGTCGCAGGTGGCACAGGCGCTGACGCCGCGGCCGAGCAGTCGCTGCTCACCGGGCACGTCGAGGTAGCGGGCGGCCGAGCCCATGGCGAGGATCACGGCGTAGGCCTGGTAGGTCTCGTCGCCGACGGTGACCGTCTTGATCGGGCCGCTGAGGTCGAGGGCGTCCACGTCCTCGGTGCGGATGTCGGCCCCGAAGCGCTTGGCCTGCTCGCGCATCTCCTCCATCAGGTCGGGGCCCATGATGCCCTCGCGGAAGCCGGGGAAGTTCTCCACCTCGGTGGTCGTCATCAGGGCGCCGCCGAACTGGGTGCCTTCGAACACCAGTGGCTGGAGCTCGGCCCTGGCCGCGTACACGGCGGCCGTGTAGCCGGCGGGTCCGGAGCCGACGATGATCAGGTCGCGAACTGGCGCACTCATGAGGCCCTTCCGGGGAGAAATCAACTGGACGTCTCGGTCAACAACAGGGTAATGGCTATTGTTCCTGGCGCTGCTGGGCCCCGTGTGGGGCTCGCTCCCCCACCGTCAGGTTCGTGCCGGGCGCGTCGGAACCGTTGTAACGTGGGTCACTCAGCCGATGTCCTGCACCGTGAGGCGTTGCGGATCCGCTGTGGTGCAGCCGGTTCCGACGACCAGCGCGGTGATCTTCGGTGAGCGCGGGCCGGTGAGCAGGATCAGCACCGCGTCCCGGTCCTGGTAGCGAATGTTGTTGGAGCCGAGGATGGTTCGGTCGAGTCCGTTGGCGCGCACGCAGCGTTCCCTGGCGGCCGGGTTGCTGAGCAGGCCGGTGGCGTCGTTGCGGCCGAGGGCGCTGAGCATCGCGGGGGCGTTGAGCTCGTCGCCGAATTGGGCGACGTCCGAGGTCGGTTGGGCGACGGGGGCGGAGTCGGTGCCGCGGACCGCGGTGAGCGCGATCGACGCGCACGCGACGACCGCCACCGCGGCGGCAGCGGCGGTGAGGTAGCGCAGCCTGCCGCGGCGGCGATCGTCGAGCGAGATCGGGGCGGCAGGCGGCTTGGAAACCGCGGTGCCCTCGGCGTTTTCGGGCTGTGCGAACACCGGCAGCTGATAGATGGTCGCGCCGGCCTCGGTGGGCTCCTCGTTCAGGTCGAAACCGTCGACGAACTCTTCCAGGCGGGCGGCGATGTCGTCGGGCATCGCGTGGATGATCCGGTCGCTGCGGCCGAGGGCGCGCAGTTCGGCGCTGACATCGTCCAGGGCGTGGACGAAACGCAGTGCGTCGCCGTCTCGCCGGACCGCGGGCCACAGTTGCTCGCGCAGTTCGGGCGACACGTTGTCGGCGTGCAGGTCGGCCAGCAGCTCCGCGGAGAACGGAGGCTGCGGCACGGACCTGGTTGCCATCGCACCTCCAGTGTTCTCATCTGACATCGCGGGATCCCCTCGAGGGGTGGGGACTGCATGGATATCGTCTACGGGCTCGTCACTATTAATGACGCATCTCAACTACCTCCGGTTCCCCGGATCACGCAGAAATTCCAATCGTTCTTGCAGTCGTTGCCGCCCGCGGGCACAGCGGCTTTTGATCGTGCCCTCCGGAACTCCGAGCATAGCGGCGGCTTCGGCCACGCTATACCCCTCGAGATCGATGGCAACGAGGGCGGTCCGCTGATCGGGCGGCAGGGAGAACAGCGCCTGGTCGACGACCAGCGACATCTCCAGTTCCGCGACCGCGTCGCGGTCGTCGCGCGGCTCGGCCATCGTCTCCGGCGTGAGCGAGACGGTCTTGCGAATCTTGTTGCGCCGGATGCGGTCCAGGCAGGCGTTCACCACGATCGCGTGCAGCCAGCTGCGCACCTCGGCCTCGCCGCGGAACTTGGCGGCCGTGCGGTGCGCCGAGAGGAGCGCGTCCTGCAGCGAGTCGGCGGCGTCTTCTCTCGTATAGGACGTGCGCAGCGCGGTCTGCCACAGATGGTCGTTGTGCCTGCGCAGCAGCTCGGCGAACGCGTGCCGCTGGCCGCGCACGTGCGCCTGCAGCAGCTCCAGATCGGTGGGATCCTCGCCCACGAACGAGCGTTCGCGGTACGCGACAGGCCGCGATGTCCCCCCGCGGAAATCCTCGTTCAGTTCCGACGACAATGCCAACCCCTTGGACAGCGCTCACGGTGGCGACGGACATGGACGACCGTCACCGAAATTTCGCAGCATCCAGGATCGAAAAAACCAGAACCCGGGAAGCTCCCCTGCTGAGAGCGCGAGGAGATCATATCGTCACTCGCGATCGCGCAGCAAGCTCCGCCGCCGGTGCGCGGAGGCGGGCCGAAATCGGGCGCGCGGCACGGGGATTGGCGGCTTCGGGCAGGTGAGAGGGTCGGGGTCGGCCCGTACCCGGCGAGCCATCGATGAGCTCGCGAGATCACATCGCGCTAAGGCGCGGCGTCGAAACGGATATCGGCAATCGAGGTTTGGAACTGACCACCGGAGTTGCCGAGTCCGGTGATCCAGACGAGCACGTAGCGAGCGGCTTGATCGGCGCGGACCGGGATGTCGGTGATCCCGTCGCCCAGCTTGCCCGAGCCGATCAGCTGGGTCTGGTCCAGCGTGGGCGACGCGGTGGGCGAGGTGCGGATCTCCACCGCGGTACCCGGGCTCGGCGAGTTGATCGAGACGTTCGTCAGCTTGGCCGGGCTCGGCAGCGTCGTCAGCAGGCCGACCCCGCGCTTGAGCGCCGGGAACTGCTGGTAGTACTGATCGGTGCGCCACTGCGTGGCGGGATTCTGATCGAGCACCGCGTTCACGTTGCCGACGCCGTCGGGGGTGCCCTCCGGCGAGAACACCGTCACGCCCGTCACCGGAACCGGCACGCCGCCCGAGGCGACGGTCGGCCCGGCGGCGCCCGGGGTCGCCGGAGCGCTGTTGTTCGTGGTGAGGCCGATATTGCGCTGCTCGTTGAGCGGCGCGTCCGAGGCACCGGGCGCGAACACGCTGACCATCCACCAGATCACGACGCCGACCACCAGCGCGGCCAGCACGCCGAGGCCCACCATGATCCACATCATGCGGTGGGACCGTTCCCGTTCGGCCGCAAGCAGTTCCGGGTCGGCCAGCGACTCGTCGGGGGCCGCCTGCGGACGCTGACCGAGCCGCAGCACCGGGATGAAGTCGGTCTTCTGGTCGACCACCGACGCCTGCTCGAGC
Source organism: Nocardia tenerifensis NBRC 101015 (assembly GCF_000308715.1). Classification (GTDB taxonomy): domain Bacteria; phylum Actinomycetota; class Actinomycetes; order Mycobacteriales; family Mycobacteriaceae; genus Nocardia; species Nocardia tenerifensis. Next base: position 2,855 of record NZ_BAGH01000424.1, on the reverse strand, counting down.
ACGTGCTGCACGGTCGCCGCGGTGCGCACACCCTTGTTCGACTCCAGCGACCGCACCGCGACCGCCGAGATCTCGAAGGGCACCTCGGGCCTGATCTGGCGCGGCTCCACCGGCGTGCCGTCCGGGCCGAAATCGGCGAGCCGCAATCCTCCGACAGTCGCGGCGGTGCCGGTGACGCCACCGGAGCGAATGGGCCAGCGGGCGGTGATGAGCGCGTAGAGCATGGCGCCGAGGCCGCGCACGTCGGACTGCGCGTCCGAGTCGGACAGCGTGCCGGGGAAGGCGAGCACCGCGTCGCCGGTCGCGCTGATGCGCACCCGGTCCGGGTGGTCGATGGACAGCGATCCGCCGCCGCGGTGGGCCAGTTCGGCGGCCGAGGCCAGCGCGCGGATGGCGCGGGCGGCGCCGATCGGCGACGGCACCGTCTCGGCCATCTCGCGCAGCGAGCGACCCGGCGTCCACTCGGCGACCACGATGCCGCCGGAGCTGCCGCGCACCACGTCGAGCACGCGGGCCAGGCCCGGCGAGTTGATCCGCCCGAGACGCAGCGTGCGGGACAGAATGGCCTGCGGCCCATCGTGTCCGGAGTTATCACTCGCCTTCTGGTCGGCGTCGACGAACGTCAGCGCGACCTCGCGGTCGAGCTTGATGTCGAGCGCCTGCCAGAACTTGAGGCCGCGCGCCCCGCCGTGGCCGGCCAGCAGGCGGTAACGGCCGCCGGCCACCGACGCGCCGGGAATCAGCTTCGGTCCGCGCGGCGTGCGGCGCGAGCCGAGGTTCTCGCCGCCGAGCGGCGGCATCTCGGGCGATCCGATCGGGATCATCCCGGTGTCGTACATCGGATCGCGGGCGGGCACGGGGCCCTGACGATCCTGCGGTCCCTGCTGTGTCCCGTCCTGACCAGGCGCGACCGCGTCGGAATCCGGTGGGCCGGTGCCGGTCTCGCGGTTCGCGTACGCGGGATCCGCCGGCTCGCCACCGGGCGGCGGAGCGTCCGTCGACAGCCCGCCCGCCGTGGTCGCAGAAGAATCAGCGGCCGGGACGCCGCCCACCGCGTCGTCGCTCACCCTCGGTCCTCCTTCGCCCTGGTATGTCGAGGTTCCGGCGATTTCGCCACTTGTGCTTCTCTGCCGAACAGGGTACGGGAACTCGCCCATGCCGGTGATGTCAACGGCATCGGCTCGGATCACGGGCAGGACCATGGTTTGCGCGTCCATGTACGGGTCGTACCCAGAGTAGGCCACATAGGGGCCTGGCCTGCGCAGTACCTGAGTCGCATAGGGATCGTCGACCGGGCCTTCGAGATCGAGATCGGGCGCGGGCGGCGTCCAGCCGAGGCGCCGGGAGATCGCGACGGTGATCGCGACGACCTCCGGGATACCGGCCAGGCGCATCAGCCCGAACGCCACCGCGAACATGACGATCGCCGTGATCGCGACGCGGATGAGCGAGCCCGGCCCGCCGAAGGTCGCGGTCAGGCGGTCGAGTCCGAGCACGCGATCCACGATCCACATGACCGCGCCGCCGGCCACCGACGCGAACAGCACGCGGGTGATCGTCCTGCTCACGTTCGACATGCGCAGATCGCCCAGGCTGCGATGCAGCAGGAAGCCGCCGACCACCGCGCCGACCGCGAAGCCGAGGCCGTTCGCGACGCCGAGCGCGATCACCACGTGCTCGGCGTCGGTGACCATCGGCGCGATCGCCGAGAACAGGATCTTGGCGGCGGTGATCCCCAGGATGATCCAGGTCGGGATCCAGGCTTGCTCCCTGGCGTAGAACACGCGCAGATGAATAAGGACCAGCGCGTAGGGAATCAGCGAGAAGGCCGACCAGCTGACCGCGAGGCCCAGGCGGGAGGCGTCGTCGCCGCCGAAGTTGCCGTAGCCGTAAAGCGCCTGCCCCACTTGCGGACCGGCCAGGGTAAGGAAGGTGACCACCGGCAGCAGGGCGATCATGGTCAGCCGGGTCGCGGCGGACAGATCGTCGACCACCGCCGGGGTGTCGTCGGCGGCGGCGTTGCGGCTCAGCCGCGGCATGATCGCGGTCAGCACGGTCACGCCGAGCACGCCGTAGGGCAGTTGCAGCAGCAGCCACGCGTTGTTGTAGATCGCCGGGCCCGCGGCGTCGGCGTGCGAGGAGATGCGCGTGGCGAAGACGAACCCGGCCTGGCTGATCAGGACGTAGAGGATGATGGCCGCGCCCATGCCGCCGAACTGCTTGAGCCGCGCGTCGACTCCCCAGAGCGGGCGCAGGTCGATGTGCTCGCGGCGGATGGCCGGTACCAGGCTCAGCGCCTGCACGACCACACCGAGCGTCACGCCGCCGCCGAGCACCAGCAGTTTCGGCTCGCCCATTCGAACCGGGTTCAGGCTGATCTCCCCCGGCATCAGCACATAGAGACCGAGCACGGTGAGCACCACGAGGTTGTTCAGCACCGGCGCCCACGCACCGGGTTTGAACTGCTGGCGCGTGTTCAGGATGGCCGTCAGCAGCGCGGACATGCCGTAGAAGAGGATCGCGGGCAACAGCAGGAACGCCAGGGCGGTGGTCAGCCCGGTGTTGACCTTGCCGTCGTCGGACAGGAAGACATAGGTCGTCAGCAGCGGCGCGGCGGCGGTGGCCAGCAGCGCGGCGGTGGCGAGCACGACGAACGCGGCCGTGACTAGTCGCCGGACGAAGGCCTCCCCGTGGTCGGGGTCCTCTTGTTCCGCGCGCACCAGCGTCGGCACCACGATCGCGGTGAGCACCGCGCCGAGCACGAGCTCGGCGATCATGTTCGGGATCTGGCTGGCCACGGTGAACGCGGAGGCGATGGCGGGGCCGAGCACGGTGAGCAGCAGCAGCTGTTTGCC
>NZ_BAGH01000425.1 GCF_000308715.1 Nocardia tenerifensis NBRC 101015 | reverse complement strand
GGTTACGCGTTGGCCGCCCCGCCATGGTTACGCGCTGGCCGCCCTGCCGTGGCTACGTTTCGGCCATTCCGCCGCGGTTACGTGCCAGCCGCCTCGTCACGGTTACGTGCCAGCCGCCTCGCCGT
>NZ_BAGH01000426.1 GCF_000308715.1 Nocardia tenerifensis NBRC 101015 | reverse complement strand
GGCCTTGTCGAAGTCGCCGGTGGCGGCCAGGAAGGACGAGGCCGGCCAGGCGCCCACTCCGCGAGCTGACGCCGATACGCCGGCGCTCGGCCTGCCAGCGCACGCAGGTCATCGGTACCGCGCACG
>NZ_BAGH01000427.1 GCF_000308715.1 Nocardia tenerifensis NBRC 101015 | reverse complement strand
ATCAGTTGGTGGAGTAGTACAGATCCCACTCACCGGTCGGGGTCTGCTGGCACTCCCACCACTTCCAGTCCGGGTGCGCGGGCGCGTCCGAACCGTCGGCCCGGCAGGCCGCCTCCGTGCCGTAGGTG
>NZ_BAGH01000428.1 GCF_000308715.1 Nocardia tenerifensis NBRC 101015 | reverse complement strand
GACCTCACACGTCGACTGGAGCACCGGAGCCGTCCAACTACTCACCGAACAACAACCATGGCCCGAACACAACCGACCCCGCCGCGCAGCCGTCTCCTCCTTCGGCATCAGCGGCACCAACGCCCACATCATCCTCGA
>NZ_BAGH01000429.1 GCF_000308715.1 Nocardia tenerifensis NBRC 101015 | reverse complement strand
ACCAGCGCGGTGGCCTCGGCACGCCGGCCGGGATCGGCCCAGAGGTTTTCCCCGGAGACGATCTGGGCCCAGGCCACGCGGAACGCGGATTCGTGGTCGTCCGGGTTCTCCTGCGCGAGAGCGCGATAGAGGTTCACCGATTCCGCACCGAGCGCCTC
>NZ_BAGH01000430.1 GCF_000308715.1 Nocardia tenerifensis NBRC 101015 | reverse complement strand
CATGCCGAGCACCACGAGCACGATGGCGAAGCCGGGGAAGATCCCGGTCCACCAGATGCCGTTGGAGACATCCGAGAGCGCCTTGTTCAGGTCGTAGCCCCATTCGGCGGCCTGGGTCGGCTCGATGCCGAACCCGAGGAAGCCGAGGCCCGCGAGGGTGAGGATGG
>NZ_BAGH01000431.1 GCF_000308715.1 Nocardia tenerifensis NBRC 101015 | reverse complement strand
TCAACGGTGCCTTGCTCATCGCGGGCGCGAGTTATGTCGACCCGGTCAGCGCACGCTCGGCGAATGCAGCAGGCGCTTGCGCTGGAAGCGTGGCGGCGATCGGACACCGTGCCAAACCGGTGAATCGGCACGGGCACACCGAAGCCGTGGATTCGAGCAGAGTCATATGGTTGCTCGCGAAGATCAGTTGGCGA
>NZ_BAGH01000432.1 GCF_000308715.1 Nocardia tenerifensis NBRC 101015 | reverse complement strand
CTGCCCTGACCCGAGAACACCACGGCGAGTGCGGTTTCGGCGGCACGACCGACGTGCACGCCCACCGGCGGCTCGCCCGCCGCGAACGCGGACAGCGCGTGCCTGCGTTCGTCCAGATCGCCGCCGACGATTACCGCGCGCTGCGCGAACGCGGTGCGTGTCGCCAGCGAATACGCCACATCGAGCACCGAGTCGTCGTCGGTCAGTCGTGCCGCCAGCCGTGTCGCCTGCGCGCGCAGCGCGGGCTCGTCGCGCGCGGAGAGCACCCACGGCACCGCCGTGATGTCGCGCCGCACCGGTACCGATTCCGCGTCGTCGGTCGGTGCTTCT
>NZ_BAGH01000433.1 GCF_000308715.1 Nocardia tenerifensis NBRC 101015 | reverse complement strand
GAAGCGCCTGCCCGCAGCGCGATTTCGACGAACCCGGTGCCGGGCAGCAGGATGCTGCCGTGGACCTCGTGGTCGGCGAGCCACGGCTGCGCGTCGGTCGACAGCCGTCCCGTGAACACGACCTCGTCCGGCGCGGCGACGGCGGCGCCGAGCAGCGGATGGTCCACCGCGTCGAGCCCGGCCGCGCCGAGGCCGCGGGCCGCGCCGCCGTCGGTGTCGAGCCAGTAGCGCCGGCGCTGGAACGCGTAGGTGGGCAGGTCGATCGGCGCGCCCGCGCCGAGGTAGGCGGCCCAGTCGACGGCGGCGCCGCGGGCCCAGGCCCGGCCGAGCGCGGTCACCAGT
>NZ_BAGH01000434.1 GCF_000308715.1 Nocardia tenerifensis NBRC 101015 | reverse complement strand
CCTTGCCCGCCGGTCCGGCCTGGCCTTCGACCACGGCGGGATGCGGTGCGCCCTCGGCGAGTGCGCGCAGACCGGCCCGCAGCGCGGTGCGGTCCGCGCCCGCCACGACGGCGCGGTGCTCCAGCCTCGCGCGGCCGGTGACCAGCGACCGGCCGATATCGGCCGGGTCCGCGTCGTCGAGCGTCAACAGCTGCCTGGCTTGGGCGCGCAGCGCCGCAACGGATTTCGCGGAGAGGACCAGTGGCACGCACGGTGGTTCCGCATGCGGTGGAATCTCCGCGTCGTCGGTCGGTGCTTCTTCGAGGATGATGTGGGCGTTGGTGCCGCTGATGCCGAAGGAGGAGATGGCTGCGCGGCGGGGTCGGTTGTGTTGGGGCCATGGTTGTTGTTCGGTGAGTAGTTGGACGGCTCCGGTGTTCCAGTCGACTTCGGTGGT
>NZ_BAGH01000435.1 GCF_000308715.1 Nocardia tenerifensis NBRC 101015 | reverse complement strand
ACCGTCGAGGTCGGTCCGTTGATTGCGGCGATGTTGGTGTGGGGGTGTTGGGTGAGGTGGGTGTGGAGTTGGTTGGGGGGTAGGGCGATGGTGGCCATGGCGCCGTGGCCTGCGAGGGTGTGGGCGATGATTCGGCTGCGGAGTGCGGTGATGCGGGCGGCGTCGTCGAGGGTGAGGATTCCGGCGTGGGTGGCGGCGGCGATTTCGCCTTGGGAGTGGCCGATGACGGCGGTGGGTTCGACGCCGAGTGCGCGCCAGGTTTCGGCGAGGGAGACCATGATGGCCCAGAGTGCGGGTTGGACGATGTCGACGCGGTCGAGTGCGTCCTCGCGCAGCACTTCGGTGAGTGACCAGTCGACATGAGGTTGCAGCGCTTGTTCGCAGCGTTCGATCCAGGCGGCGAAAATTGGTGAGCTGTCGAGGAGTTCGGCGCCCATGCCGGGCCATTGGGAGCCCTGGCCGGGGAACACGAACACGA
>NZ_BAGH01000436.1 GCF_000308715.1 Nocardia tenerifensis NBRC 101015 | reverse complement strand
ACCGTCGACGCCGAAGCGCTAGCCTTCCGCAATGCCAACGGCAGTGGGCTGACCTTGCACGCCCAGTAGTTCAGTGGCTCAGTAGTTCAATCGTTAAGCGACCCAATGGCTCAGCGAGCCAGCGATTCCATAACCCGGCGGCCCAACGACTCAACCGCTCAGCGGCTCGCGGCCCGGGGGTCGCGGTTCAGCAGCTCAGCGGCTCAGCAGCCCAACGGCTCGCAGCCCAGCAGCTCAGCAGCTGAGCACCTCAGCGGCTCGGCACCTCGCGGCTCAGCGGCTCGGCAGTAAGGCGACCGTCACCATCGCCTCACCCTCCGCAACACCAACGGCGGTGGACTCACCTTGCGCGCCCAGTAGTTCAGTGGCTCAGTAGTTCAGTCACCCAGCGACTCAATGGCTCAGCGGCCCAGCGACTCCATAGCCCGGCGGCCCAACGACCCAACCGCTCAGCGGCTCGCGGCCCGGCGGCTCGAGGGCTCGGCAGCTTGCGGACCA
>NZ_BAGH01000437.1 GCF_000308715.1 Nocardia tenerifensis NBRC 101015 | reverse complement strand
GGTTTGTCGATGTGGAGGGTGCGGGGGAGTGTGCCGTGTTGTATGGCTTTGATCATTTTGATGATTCCGGCGATGCCTGCGGCGGCTTGGGTGTGGCCGATGTTGGATTTGATGGAGCCGAGCCAGAGGGGTTGTTGGCGGTGTTGTCCGTAGGTGGCCAGTAGTGCTTGTGCTTCGATGGGGTCGCCGAGTTTTGTTCCGGTGCCGTGTGCTTCGACGGCGTCGATGTCGTGTGGTTGGAGTCCGGCGTTGGTGAGGGCTTGTCGGATGACGCGTTGTTGGGCGGGTCCGTTGGGTGCGGTGAGTCCGTTGGAGGCGCCGTCTTGGTTGATCGCGGAACCACGCAGGACCGCCAAGATGGGGTGACCGTTTTTGCGTGCGTCCGAAAGACGTTCTATGAGAAGGAGCCCGACGCCTTCGCCCCAGCCTGTTCCGTCGGCGGCTGCGGCGAATGCCTTGCATCGTCCGTCTGGTGACAGCCCACGCTGTCTGCTGAACTCCACGAATGTTCTGGGTGTCGACATGACGGTGACGCCGCC
>NZ_BAGH01000438.1 GCF_000308715.1 Nocardia tenerifensis NBRC 101015 | reverse complement strand
CCTCAGCACCCTTCGTTGCACGATCCCAACGTCTCGCAACGATAGGGCAACTCGTTGGCGGCACTATCCAGCGGGCAGGACTCGGCCGCCGCATCGCGAAGGCCCCCGTCGAGTACCGGGCGCATCCACAAGGTTCAGCCGTAGCCTCAGCCTTCGCTGTCGTCGGCGCTCGCCTCCGCACCGGACTCCTCCTCGCGGGTCTGCTCGACGTGTCCACCGGCTACCACGCCGAGGTGCTCGGCAGCCCGGGGCTCGGCGATTCAGTGCGGTACCGGACTCCTCTTCGTGGGTCTGCTGCGACGTGCACATGCACTACGACGCCGGGGTGCTCGGCAATCCGGGGCTCGGCGAGTATGACGCCGGGGTGCTCGGCAGCCTGGGGCTCGGCGAGTCGGTGCGGCATCGGACTCCTCTTCGCGGGTTTGCACGGCGTGGACGTGAACTATGACGTCGGGGTGCTCGGCAGTCTGGGGCTCGGCAAGTTGGTGCGGCATCGGACTCTTCTTCTCGGGTTTGCACGGCGTGTACATGCGACTGTGAC
>NZ_BAGH01000439.1 GCF_000308715.1 Nocardia tenerifensis NBRC 101015 | reverse complement strand
GCTCCGATCGAAAGCGCCCGAATGACCTTGTGGCGCACTATCATCGGCACTTGGATGGGAACGCGCGCACCCACCCTTCGCTGTACTCTTCAGAAGGGGCGAGCCGATGAGGGCTAGCTACCAAAATCAGATCGCGCTGCCCGAGGACATCTCGTTCGATGTCACCTGGGTTCCGGACGCCGCAGTCGTCCAAGCCACCGTGGACACCTACGTCACCGGTCTACCGAAGCCGACCTGGTACACCGATCCCGGTCAGCTGCGCGCCACCCGGGACACCCGGATCTTCATGCTCAGCCACCGCCAGTTCAAGGCGGTGGCCGATCCGTGGAATCCGCAGCGGCAGTTGCGGATCTACCAGTGCGAGACCTGCGGCAACGGATGCACGGAAAGCGGCATCGAACTAGGCCACAAACAGAAATGGCGGGATCACCTCAAAGCCGCGGCCGTGGCCACCACCGCCGAAGCCAAAGCGGCATACAACAACCTGGTCAACCTGCGGCTGGAATGCCGCTCCTGCAACGCCAGCCACGATTGGGAGTAGATCGATGCACGGCCGGGCCTCCGCCAAACC
>NZ_BAGH01000440.1 GCF_000308715.1 Nocardia tenerifensis NBRC 101015 | reverse complement strand
GATGGGCGATACCCGTGTCGCCGAGGCCACCGTCGAACTCGGCGCGCACAGCGTCTGGATGGCGGCCCGTAACCCCTTGCCCCTGGCCGAGGCTCGCAATCTCGGCGCCCGCGTGGCCATGGCCCGGGGCGCGCGACTGCTCGTCTTCCTCGACGTGGACTGCATCCCCGATCCCCGCCTGATCGACCGCTATCACGCTGCGGCGCAGACGGATAGCAGCGTTCTGGCCTTATTCTGCGGGCCGGTCACCTATCTCCCGCCGCCGCCGGAAGGCGGATACGACCTCGCCACGCTGCACCGCGCACGCGACCCGCACCCCGCCCGGCCCGATCCCGCCGGTGAAACCGTGCTCGACGGCGAGGATTTCGACCTGTTCTGGTCGCTGTCGTTCGCGGTGACCGCCGAAACCTGGCGCGCCACCGGCGGTTTCTGCACCCGCTACCGCGGCTACGGCGGCGAGGACACCGACTTCGCCTACAAGGCCGCCGCGATCGGCGCGCGGCTGCGCTGGGTCGGCGGCGCCGACGCCTACCACCAGCACCACCCGGTGTCGGATCCACCGGTCGAGCACCTCACCGACATACTCACCAACGCAACGCTTTTCCAGCGTCGGT
>NZ_BAGH01000441.1 GCF_000308715.1 Nocardia tenerifensis NBRC 101015 | reverse complement strand
TGTGCCGTGAGCTGAGTGCCGCGCACCGGGAAACCGCGCGCCGCGCCGCCGTGAACCGTGGTGCCGCGCGCCATGCGCCATGAACCGCGTGCCGTGAGCCGCAGGCTGCGGGCCGTGAACCGCGAATTCCGAACCCAGAGCCGCGCGCAGCGCGCAGCACGCAGCTCGCCGAGTGCCGCGAGTTGCGTGCCGCGCGGCCGTGAACCTGCGCGCCATAAACCGTCGAGCCGTGAGCCGCGTGCCGCGAATCCCGAACCCGTGAGCCGCGTGCCGCCTGCCGTGACCCGAGCGCTGCGAACCGGCGTGCCGCGCGCTGCGAACCGCCTGCTGCGAGCCGTGAATCCTGAGCCCTGAGCCCTGAGCCCTGAGCCCCGAGCCCCGAACCCTGGGCCGTAAGCCGCGGGCCGTGAACCGTGAACCGTGAACCGTGAATCCCGAACCCCAGAGCCCGTGCCGCGCACCGGTCGCCGTGTGCCGCGAGGTGCGTACCGCGCGGCTATGAACCCCCGCGCCGTGAACCGTGCACCGCGAGCCGCGAACCCTGAGTCGTGAGCCGCGTGCCGCCGCGCCGCGAATCTCGAACCCCTCAGCCGCGTGCCGCGTGCCGCGCCGCCGTGAACCGTGGTGCCGCGCGCCACGCGCCGTGAACCGCGTGCCGCGTGCCGCGGGCTGCGGGC
>NZ_BAGH01000442.1 GCF_000308715.1 Nocardia tenerifensis NBRC 101015 | reverse complement strand
CCGCGGTCAACCAAGACGGCGCCTCCAACGGACTCACCGCACCCAACGGACCCGCCCAACAACGCGTCATCCGACAAGCCCTCACCAACGCCGGACTCCAACCACACGACATCGACGCCGTCGAAGCACACGGCACCGGAACAAAACTCGGCGACCCCATCGAAGCACAAGCACTACTGGCCACCTACGGACAACACCGCCAACAACCCCTCTGGCTCGGCTCCATCAAATCCAACATCGGCCACACCCAAGCCGCCGCAGGCATCGCCGGAATCATCAAAATGATCAAAGCCATACAACACGGGATCCTCCCCCGCACCCTCCACATCGACAAACCGACCTCACACGTCGACTGGAGCACCGGAGCCGTCCAACTACTCACCGAACAACAACCATGGCCCGAACACGACCGACCCCGCCGCGCAGCGGTATCCGCCTTCGGCGTCAGCGGCACCAATGCCCACGTGGTGCTGGAGCAGCCTCCCGCCGACCCGGCACCCATGCCACCGCGACCCGAGGTGGCCGCGCTGCCGTGGTTGTTGTCGGCCAAGACACCCGAGGCGTTGCGGGCACAGGCCGAGCGGCTGTCGACGCTCGACGACGCGGACCCGGCCGACGTCGCCTGGTCGCTCACCGGCCGCGCCACGTTCGACCATCGTGCGGTGGTCGTCGGGACCGACCGCGATGAACTGCGCGCCGGTTTGCTCGCGCTCGTGGACGGAATACCGTCCGGCACCGTCGTCGAAGGAGTAGCGGGCGCCGCGGGCGAGA
>NZ_BAGH01000443.1 GCF_000308715.1 Nocardia tenerifensis NBRC 101015 | reverse complement strand
GTCAACCTTGCCGCCCTCAATCGCGCGGCCGTCGATCTCGGCGCTCGCCGCCCCGGCGGCTTCGGAGCCATGTGACGCGGAATCGATTGCTGCTTCCGGGTTTTCGGTCACCACATGATTCGCCGAGCGCCACAGCACCCGCCCGGCCGAGCGGGTTCGTCCCATGTGCACGGGCCGGACGGTGTCCATGCGCTCGATGGAACCGTTTCCCCGCGTTCGCGACTCGGCTCGTTCGTCCGGCTCCGCTGTGAGCCCCTCTGCCTCCGCCGCGAGAACCTCGGCGCGATAGAGCTCCCCGATGCGCCGCAGCAGTGCCGCGGCGCCGAGCCCGTCGAGCACGATGTGGTGACTGCGCAGGTACAGCAGGTGGCGCTGCGTCGCCACCTGGAACAGGGTGGCGACGGTGTGATGGGGCTCGAGGGGGTCCAGCGGCGCGCCGTAGTCGCGCTCCATCGTGTCGATGGCCGTCGCGACCGGATCGGCCTCGGCGCGTAGATCCACGATCGCCAGCGAGGTCTCCGCGTCGTGATCGACGTACTGCCTCGGCTGTCCCTCGACGGTCCGCAACCGCAGCTGCGGAGACTGGAGCTCGCGCGCCGCGCGCCGGGCACAGCGGGCCATCCGCGCCACCTCGAGCGGGCCCGAGAGGTCGAGGTACATGGCGACCGTGAGCGGCACCGTCGGTTGCAGCTGCTGGGCCACCCACCAGCTCTGCTGCCCCGTCGACAAGGGGTACATCGATGGCGCCCGTCGCCTCGTGCGGCGCGGCGT
>NZ_BAGH01000444.1 GCF_000308715.1 Nocardia tenerifensis NBRC 101015 | reverse complement strand
CAGCTTCTGCTCGGCCCGGAACTGGAGTTCGCGGCAGTGGTCGGGATCGAACACCTCGGCGCGAATGTCGGCGGCCTCGCCCTCGAGTTCGGCGATGCGAGCGAGCCGGGGATCGGACCGGTCGATCGTCTCGTCGGGCGTCCACACCTCCTCGAGCGAGGCCCAGGGCAGCTCCAAGGTGTCGTCGTTGCGCGCCTTCTGCTCCAGGAAGCGGCGGTGGTCCTCCTCGGCCCACTCCAGATAGTCGCGGTACTCGGCCATGTCCCGCTCGGTGATCGGGCGGTGGCGCGGATTGGCGGTCATCGACACCGCGACGCCGCCGTCGGCGTAGCGCAGCAGCACGGTGAGGACCGAGACCGGGTGCGGCTCCGGCTTGCCCTCCACGCGCGCCATCATCACGTCGTAGCGGTACTCCTCCACCGCGCCCTCGCACGCCTGCTCGAACACCCCGCAGGCGATCTCGTAGTGCTGGCTCGCGGTGCTGCCGGTCAGCGGATGCGGCTCCCCGATGCGTCCCGCACCCGACTCGACGATCGCGCCGTCGTGGACGATCTCCCAGGTATAGGAGTCGCCGACCGCATCGGGCGGCGCCTCGGCGCTATCGGTGACATCATGCAAGGTCCGCTCCCCTCTCGTGGCCTGACACGGCGGAGGCGGCCCGGGGCCGGGCACCGCCTCCGCTGGCGGTTGCACGCCTATATTTCTCCTTCCCGGCTTAGCACGCCAGCGGCAATTCCGCCCGGCGACTCAGGCGCGCCGGGGAAAAACGAGACGGAATTCGGCGCCGCC
>NZ_BAGH01000445.1 GCF_000308715.1 Nocardia tenerifensis NBRC 101015 | reverse complement strand
TCTCGGTTTCGGGTCGGTCGTGGCGCAGTGTGGTGATCGCGTTGGTGGGTAGGTGGGGGATCAGGGTGCTGCCTGGCCCGATTTCGAGGAAGGTGGTGTGTCCGTCGTTGAGGGTGGTGATGGCGTCGGTGAAGCGGACGGTGTTGCGGGCGTGGTTGATCCAGTGTTGGGGGTTGGTGTGGTCGGTGGGTTGTCCGGTGAGGGTGGAGATGAGGGGGATGGTGGGTGGTTGGTAGTGCAGGGTGTTGAGGATGGTGTGGAATTGGTCGTGGATTGGTTCGATGAGTGGTGAGTGGAAGGCGTGGGAGACGCGGAGCCAGGTGGTGCGGTGGCCGGGTAGTTGTTCGGCGATGGTTTGTAGTGTTTGTTTGTCGCCGGAGAGGACGAGGGAGTTGGGGGAGTTGATGGCGGCGATGGCGATGGTGTGTTCGTGTTCGGTCAGGAGGGGGAGGATGTCGTGTTCGGTGGTGTTGATGGCGAGCATGGCGCCGCGTGGGGGTAGTGATTGCATGAGGCGGGCGCGGGCGGTGATGAGTGTGGCGGCGTCGGGGAGGGTGAGGGCGCCGGCGATGTGGGCGGCGGTGATTTCGCCGATGGAGTGTCCGGTGACCGCGGTGGGTGTGATGCCCCAGGATTCCCAGAGTCGGTAGAGGGCGACTTGGACGGCGAAGAGTGCGGGTTGGGTGTATTGGGTTTGGTCGAGTAGGTGTTGGTCGGTGCCGAAGATGATGTCGTGTAGGGGTTGTGGGAGGTGCAGGTCGAGTTGTGTGCAGGTGGTGTCGAAGGCGTCGGCGTAGGTGGGGTAGGTGTCGTAGAGTTCGCGGCCCATGCCGAGGCGTTGG
>NZ_BAGH01000446.1 GCF_000308715.1 Nocardia tenerifensis NBRC 101015 | reverse complement strand
GAGAGCGAGCATGCCTCCGAGAACGAGTGCGTGCCCGACAGCGAGTGCGCCCCGAAAGCGAGTGCCTGCCGCGCGGGAGCGGTCGGCGGTTCGGCGTGTGCGACGCGTGAGGTCGGCCGGCTGCTTGGCGGGTGCGTCGCGGACTTGACTGGCGGCTCGGTGGGCGTGTCGCGCGGTGATGTCCGGCGGTCCGGCGGATGTCGCGCAGGAGTGTCCCGGCCGTTCGGCAGGCTGTCGCGCGGAATTCGACTGCCCGCCAGATTGTTTCAACCAGTGCAGGATACCGTCGGCTCGGCGGGTGGGTCGCGCGGTCCGGCGTGTGCGACGCGCGAGATCGACCGGCTGCTTGGCGGGGGTCACGCGGGGTTGATCAGTTGCTTGGCGGGTGTGCCGCGAGACTGGCTGGCGGCTCGGTGGGTGTGTTGCGCTGGAGGATCCGGCGGTCCGGTGGGTGTGTCGCCCGGGATTGATCGCCGGTCCGGTGGTGCGCTGGGTGGGACTGACCCGCGGCAGGGCGGGTTGGTCGGGCATATCCGGGCCGCGTGTCGGGGGTTCTCGGGGGCGTGGGGGTGGGGTTGGCCGTTAACCTGCACGTATGCAGACCGGTGCGCTCGTCCTTGCGGCGGCTTTCGCCGAGGATCCGCTGATGACCTACATCTGGCCTCGCCGGGTGGCGCGGGAGCAGGCGTTGCCGGTGTTCTGGGAGTCGCGGATCGCGTCGCGGGCCGATACCGGCATGGTCGATTCCGCTTGCGACGCGGACGGGAACGTCGTCAGTGTCGTGCTGTGGGAGCCGCCCGGCATCGTGACATCGATCGCCAAACCGTTCGACCAGTTGCGGGCGTTGAAGGGGAGCCTGCCTCGCGCGCTAGCGGCGGCCCGCCAGATGGAGGACGTCCGGCCCGCCG
>NZ_BAGH01000447.1 GCF_000308715.1 Nocardia tenerifensis NBRC 101015 | reverse complement strand
CGTCGGGCACCACGCCGAGCACCTGGTGCAGGCCGAGCCCGCCGTCCTCGAAACCCAGCGCGGAGGCGGCCATGTAGAGCCGCCAGATCCGCGCGCGACCCTCGCTGGTGAGCGAAACCGCTTGCTCCCAAGCGCTTTCCAGATTGGCGACCCAGGCGCGCAGCGTCAGCGCGTAATGTTCGCGCAGCGCCTCCACGTCGCGCACCTCGAATCCGTTGCGCTGCATCGCCAGCACGACCTCGCCGACGTCGACCAGTTCACCGTCCGGGAAGACGTAGCGGCCGACGAAGGAGCGCGGGCCCATGACGGACCCGCCCGGCGAGGAGATGGCGTGGTTGAGCAGTCGCCCGCGCGGCCGTAACAGCGCGCGCAGGGTCTGGAAGTAGGTGTCGGCCCGCTTGGTGCCGACGTGTTCGAACATGCCGATCGAGGAGATGGCGTCGAACTGCTCGCCGCGCAGGTCGCGATAGTCGGTCAGCCTGATCTCGACGGTCGAGGACAGCCCCGCCTCCTCGACCCGCTTGCGTGCCTGTTCGATCTGCGCGCGGCTGATCGTCACCCCGAGCACGTCGACGCCGTAGGTCGCCGCGGCGTGGATCGCCATGGATCCCCAGCCGCAGCCCACGTCGAGCAGGCGCATGCCCGGCCGCAGGTCGAGCTTGCGGCAGATCAGATCGTGCTTGGCCCGCTGCGCGTCCTCCAGCGACATCGCGGCGTTCGGGCCGGCCGCGCCGTCGTCGTCCTCGGCGACGAACCGGGCGCACGAGTACGTCATGCTCGGCCCGAGCACCAGCCGGTAGAAGTCGTTGCCGACGTCATAGTGGTGGCTGATCGCGGCCGCGTCCCGACGCTTGGAGTGCAGCGGCCCGCGCCGCGGCCGCGCCTCCTCCGGCGGCGGCTCGGGCCGGT
>NZ_BAGH01000448.1 GCF_000308715.1 Nocardia tenerifensis NBRC 101015 | reverse complement strand
GAGGCGCCATGACGCCGGGCCCCGGTCTCACCGCGCGCATCGCCGAATTCGCCGCCGCCCGACCGGACGAGGTCGCGTACACCGAGCTGCGGTACCGTATGCACGAGCGGCACGCGGTCGACCTCACGTACGCCGGATTGCATTCCGCCGCAGGGGGACTCGCCGCGAGGCTGCGCGAGTCCAGCGCGCCGGGCGACCGGGTCGCCATTCTCTGCGCGCACGGACTCGACTACGCCGTAGCGTTTCTCGCCTGCCTGTACAGCAATCGCATTGCGGTGCCGCTGTTTCCGGCGTCGGGTACGCGTAACAAGGGCCGGCTGCTCTCGGTACTGGCCGACGCCCGGCCCGCGCTGGCCCTGGTGTCGCACGGCGACACGAACAGCGCGTCGGTGCTCGGCCCCGTGCTCGGTCAGGTCCTCACCCTCGCGGCGGATGTCACGGCGCCGACACAGGATTCGAGCGAGCCGGAACCGATCCGCTCCGAACTCGCCTATCTGCAATACACGTCGGGATCGACCCAGTCCCCGGCCGGCGTCCGGGTCACCCACGCGAACATGACGACGGCGCTGGAACAACTCTGCCAGGCGCTGGACCCCGGCAAGCCCATCCTGACCTGGCTGCCGTTCTTCCACGACATGGGCCTCATCCTCGGCCTGTCGCTGCCGCTGTACTGCGGCGTGCGCGGCCTGACGATGTCCCCGGCGGAGTTCGCGAAGCGGCCCATCCGGTGGCTGCGCGCGGTGAGCGACTACCGCGCCGGCATCACCGGCGGACCCAATTTCGGTCTGTCCCTGACGGTTTCGGCGTCGACGCCGAAGGAGCGAGCCGGGCTGGACCTGTCCGGGCTCGACCTGCTGCTCAACGGCTCCGAGCCGGTCCGGGCCGACGCGCTCACCGAGTTCACCGAGGCCTTCGCCGAGTACGGCTTCCGGCAT
>NZ_BAGH01000449.1 GCF_000308715.1 Nocardia tenerifensis NBRC 101015 | reverse complement strand
GCTCGCCCGATCCCGTCGTGCGCGCCACGGTGATCGACCTGCTGCGCGCGCTGCGGGCCGGCTCCGCCGCGCAATACCGTGCGGCGTTGACGGATTCGGATCATCGCGTGCGGATCGAGGCGGTCCGCGCGCTGGTCTCGCTCGATGACCGGCAGGCGGTCTCGGCCCTCGCGGGCGACGACATCCGCGAAGTGCGCATCGCCGTGGCGCAGGGGCTCGCAGCCATCGGCGGCGGGGGCGCGGAGGTGATCCGCACCCTCGCTGGGGATCATGATCCGCTCGTCCGCGCCGCCGCGCTCGCCGCCTTCGCCGTGCTCGGGGCGGAGCCGACGGATATCGCCGAACTGTTTGTCGCGCTGCGACATTCGGCCTGGCAGGTGCGCGTCGGCGCGGCGAAGGGACTGGCTGGTGCGAATCCGGATGCCGCGGTACCGAAACTGGCCGAGGCCCTGCGCGATACACACCTGGACGTGCGCAAGGCGGCGGTGCTCTCGCTCACCTGCTGGCCGGGCCGAGCGGACGCGATCGCGGCCTTGGAGTCGGCGATCGACGATGTGGACGCCGATGTCCGCGCCTATGCCCGTCGCGCGTTGCCGCAGCCAACGGCCTGACCACTCGCGACGCCGAAAGTAGCTGGGGTATCAGAGGTTCGGCGGGAACACGGCCGACTCGCGCAGGCGATGCAGTCGCAGCGCGAGTTGCACCTCCAGCTCCCGGTCGGGCTCCTGCCAGCCCTCGCCGAGCAGCCCGGTGATCCGCTCCAGCCGCTGGGTCATCGTATTGACATGGATGTGCAGGCGTTTGGCGCTGTTGCTCAGGCTGCGGCCGGTGGCGAAGTACGCCTCCAACGTCTGGATCAGCGAGGCGCCCCGGCGCCGGTCGTAGTCGGTGACCGGCCCGATCGTGTTGTCCAAGAAGGAGACTACGTCGGTCCCTCGGC
>NZ_BAGH01000450.1 GCF_000308715.1 Nocardia tenerifensis NBRC 101015 | reverse complement strand
GCCGTCGTCGCGGAGCGAGAAGATCGCGCCGTACATCCACGGCTGGCTCGCCGGGGCCGACAACCTCACCGGCGCCGCGGTTTTCGACGGCTACTCGCAGTTCGACGCCATGTCCGTCGCCGCCGAGCGCAGGCTCGACGCGGTCGACTTCCTCGCCATGCCGACCTCCCCGGTCGCCGCCTGGCCGGTCGAACTGACTGTCCCGGGCGACAATCCGACCCTGCCGTTCCGGCACATCGGGTTCACGGTCCCGTTCAATGCCGGTGGCCATCCGGCGATCTCGATGAACTGCGGCTGGTCCGCCGACGGCACCGCCATCGGCGTCCAGTTCGTCGGCCGCCGCTACGACGACGTCCGGTTGCTGCGGCTGGCCGCGGCCTTCGAGCGGGCGCGCCCGGCCCAGAACCCTTGGCCGCAGCCGCCGGTCAGCCCCTGACGCTCGGCTGGCCGCTCTCGATGTGGCCGCGGAAGTGGCGCTGATAGGCCGGGTCGACGTCGACGGTCAGCGAAAGGTCGTACCAGCCTTTGCCGTAGCTCAGCGCGTTCCAGGTGTCGGTGGTGGTCTTGCCCGGTGCGATCTTGTACGTCCACGGGCCGTCGGTGCGGTAACCGTTGGCGCGCACCGTGACCACGGCCTGGGCGGCGCCCTTGTTCGTCATCGACAGCTGGAGCTTGTTGTCGGCGGAGTAGGCGGCGGTCACCTCGAGCGGTGACGTCGAGGTTCCGCTCATCCGCCACAGGAAGCGATTGGGGCCGTGTATCGCGATGCCGTACTTGCGGTCCGGGTAGCTCTGCACGTTCCAGGTGTCGGTGACGGTGGCCCCCGATTTCACGTCGTAGCGCCACGGTCCGTCGGTGCGCCCGTCGTTGCGGTAGGCCGCCAACTGGATATCGGCCGCGCCGGTGTTGCGGAAGGTCGTCGTCAGCGCGCCGCCCGCGGCGAGGGTCGCGTTCGCCACCGGCGCGTAGGGCAGTGCCCTGGCCGGGCGCGTGCCCGGCTCCTGCGTCGG
>NZ_BAGH01000451.1 GCF_000308715.1 Nocardia tenerifensis NBRC 101015 | reverse complement strand
ATGGGCGAGCAGGAAGGTGAGCAGATCGAACTCGCGCGGGGTCAGCTCCACCGGCGCGCCGTCGACGAGGGCGAGCCGGAAGGCGGGCCGCACCTCGACCGCGCCGTCCCGCAGCGTCGGCCGGGCGGCCTCCGGTTCCGTCCGCGCGCGGCGCAGCACGGAGGCGACCCGCAGCGCGAGCTCGCGCGGGCTGAACGGCTTGGTCACGTAGTCGTCGGCGCCCGCCTCCAGCCCGAGCACCCGGTCGTCCTCGTCGCCGAGCGCGGTGAGCAGGATGACCGGCAGCCGCGGTCGCCGCCCGGAGCGGATCGCGCGGCAGATCTCGATGCCGTCCGGCGCGGGCATCATCACGTCGAGCACGGCCAGCTCGACCCGGTCGTCCGCCAGCGCGGCCAAAGTAGTTGCGCCGTCGGCTGTTTCGAGTACGGCCAGGCCGTCGCGCTCGAGGTAGCGCCGGACCACGTCCCGGACGACGGGGTCGTCGTCGGCGATCAGGATGGACATCGTTTCACCAATTCGTCAGGATCGAGTGGGCGAGCACGAGCGTGCCGATGCCCTGCACCGCGAGCCAGCCGCGGGCGCTGGACCTCGGCAGGAACGCGGTCGCGGCGAGCAGCCACATATCGAACGGTAACCAGATCCGCTCGGTTTCGGCCTTGCTCAGCCCGCTGAGGTCCGCCGCGAGTATCGCGCACAGGGCCGCCGCCACCAGTAGCGCGGTCGGGTCGAGAGCGTGCAGCACGCGCGGTGCGAGCGCACGCGGCAGCGCCGCGGCGGTCGCGAGGCCGACGACGCAGACCGTCGCGGCGAGATTCGCCCACCACCAGTACGCGTACGTGCGCTCGCTGGCGATGCCCTGGTAATAGCGCTGCACCACCAGGTGATAGCCGTCGAGCCACCAGAAGCCGGAGAGGGTGAACGCCGCGACGACCGCCAGCGCGCCGGCCAGCGCGGGCAGCAGCGGGCGGGCGGTGCGTCCGGCGAGCAGCACCGCCACCGCGGGCAACGCCATCAGGACCAG
>NZ_BAGH01000452.1 GCF_000308715.1 Nocardia tenerifensis NBRC 101015 | reverse complement strand
TCCAGGTCGAGCAGGTGCCGGGTGCGGTCGGCCAGCGGTAGCAACTGGAACAGTTCGCGCCTGCGCAGCATGGCGACGTCGGTGGGCACGCCCGCGTCGAACAGCGCCCGCGCCCACGTCGAATCGTGCTGTGCCAGTGCGGCGTCCACCCAGCCGTCGAAGAACGGCTGCCGGAACCGGTCGTCGATGCCTGCCTTGACCGCCTTGTCCGGGCCGCCGAGCACGCCGGCCCAGTGCTCGAGCGGCGTCGCCGCGACCAGCTGGCGGAGCCTGCCCGCGGTGACGTCGGGCCCGCCGCCCCACCGGTAGGTGAACTCGACGCTGCGATCGGTGATGCCGTCGCGGTGCGCGGGCGGATCCAGCGTATCGGGCAGGGCGACAACGAGTTCGGTGTGCAGCATGCGGTGTTCGACGCGGACCCACTCGCTCGCCCGCCGCGTCATGCGGTGGGCGAAGGCCGAGTCGGGCAGCAGCGTCAGCAGCCCGGCGGCGGTCCGCCGGACGTCGGAGCGCCGATCGTCCAGCCCGGCCTCCAGCAGCGGTTCGTCGGCCCGGGAGATCCCCTCGGCGAGGACGGCGAGCAACTCCGCCTTCAACGGTCCGGACTCCTTCGGCCATGCGGCGGTGAGAGTTTCGCGGGCGGCGTCGGCGTCGCGGCCGCGCAGCTCGGCCAGCCAGGCCCGGCGCTCGGGCGGCTGGCCGAACAGCCAGACCTCCTCGGTGGGCGCGGCGGCGGCCTTGCCGCGCACCAGGTTTCGCCACTCCGGATGCTGACCGGCCAGCCAGCGGCCGCGCGCACCGCCAGGCGGAGCAGCGGCTCGCGCAGGTCGGCGTTGCTCTTCGCCTGGTCGAGCAGCTGCGCGCAGAGCGCGTCCGGCGCGCGATAGTCGTGCGGCCGCGCCGCGTCGAACCACTCGGGTAGAAAAGGCGAGCGTTCCTGCAACATGCGCGCGAGGCGGCCCGCGGCGGCGTTCGGTAGCAGTCGGCGGGGATCGTCCTCGGCGGGCTCGGGCGCCTTCGCGGTGGCCGGGCGCACGCCGCCCCGCGCGAAAAG
>NZ_BAGH01000453.1 GCF_000308715.1 Nocardia tenerifensis NBRC 101015 | reverse complement strand
GGTGAGCCGAGGTCACCGCTTGCAGGACTGACGTTAGGGAACGCGCGGCCATCCGCGCGTGCGTCGGATGACGTAGCGCGTGACGGTAGGCCGCTTACGGAGGGGTCTCACCCTCCGCGGGCAGCAACCTCGCGAGGTCGGATCTCGAACTGATGCCGAGCTTCGGAAAGATGCGGTGCAGATGCGTGCTGACCGTCCGGTGCGACAGATACAGCCGCTGCCCGATCTCCCGGTTGGTCAGCCCCTGGGCCGCCAGCTGCGCGATGCTCAGCTCGTGCGGGGTGAGCCGGTCGCGAGCGGCCGGGCTGCGATCCGGGCTGGCTTCGCCCGCGCCGCGCAGCTCCACCCTGGCCCGTTCGCTCCACGCGGCGAAGCCGAGCGCGTCGAAAGTCTCTCTGGCCGTGCGCAAATGGGTCCTGGACTCGACGACCCTGCGCTGTCGCCGCAGCCACTCGCCGAACGCCAGGTGCAGGCGGCCGCGCTCGGCGGGCCAGGCGGCGAGGTCGGCCGCGAGCGCGGCGGTGAAACGTGGCTCGGCGTCGGTCTCGACGACCGCCTGCGCGTAACGCACGCCGATGTGCAGGGCGGGCGACGGTGTGGCGGCGGCCACCGGTTCCAGCTCACGCAACAGATCACGCACGGCGTCGGCCCGCCCGGCGCGGACCGCCGCCTCGGTCAGCTCGGCCAGGAAGTACGCGCGCAGGAACGGCGCGTAGGACGAATCGCGGGGGTCGTGCAGGCGACTCAAATCGATGTAGGCGTCGTCGAATCGGCCCTCGCCCAACGCGATCAGGCCACGGGTCAGCTGAACGGTGGCCAGCACCGGTCGCGCGCCGACGGCGAGCCCGATCCGCTCCGCCTCCGCCGTGTCCGCGCCGGCCTGCGCGTAATCCCCACGCAGAGCGGCTATCTCGCCCCGGACGGCCGTGGCGAGCCCGTGCATGAACGGCTGGCCGGTCTCCCGGGCGAGGGCCGCGGCCTCGGCGGCGACCGGCGCGGCGGCGGCGAGATCGCCGAGCCGGGTCAGGCACCAGGACTGGACCGTCAGCGCGCGGGGCA
>NZ_BAGH01000454.1 GCF_000308715.1 Nocardia tenerifensis NBRC 101015 | reverse complement strand
GCCGGGCGGGGGCGTAGCCGAAAGAGTCGGCCACCGAGGTCAATCCCAACGCGAGCAGCACCCCGTACCCGTCGCGGCCGGGCAGCAGCATGGCCGCCGCGGTCGTCGCGACCACGACGGCGGCGACGGCGATCCCGATATGGACCCCGTGGCCCGACGCCGGCGCGCTGGTGAACCGTCGTTGCAGCCACTCGGTGGCGACCAGGACCACCACGGCGAGCACCACCGCCGCCAGGATCGGCGCGACCGGCAGCTCGATGGTCATCCGCGCGGGCTCGGGCTCGCCGGTCCCCGCGTGGTTGCGCAGAGCGCTGAGCAGCAACAGCACGACCACCAGGCCGATCAGCCAGCTCGGGGGCGAGCCGAGTACGTCGAACGGGTCGTCGTCGATGTCGAGCAGGTCGTTGAGGTCGCCGAACACGAAGAACCCCACGCCGCCGAGCGCGAACCCCGCGGCGAGCGCCGGCTCGCGCAGCGCGGCGACGCCGAGCCCGCCCAGCACGACCCCGGCGCACACCGCGTCGATGTAGTTCTGCGTGGTCAACATGTCGGCGGACGAAACATGGCTGCCCGCAATGTGATTGATCATCTGCGCGACACTGCCGACCAGCGCCACCAGCCAGGCGGTCGCCGGGCGGAAGGCCGTGCCGATCGGCACCGCGACCGCGACCGCGACGACGACGCCGATGGCCGCGCCGCGCGGCACGCTGTCCCAGAGGTTGCTGAGCTGATAGGGCGTGCTCTCCCGGATCGAGGAGAAGGTGACCGGCAGGAACAGCGTCACACCCGCGACCGCGGCGCCGAAGAAGGCCGTGATCGCGTCGAACGCATCACCCATCCGCCGCACGTGCCCGAACATACCCGCGCTCGATCGGTGGCTCTGTGATTGCCATGCTTCGCGCTGAGCATGTCGAAACAGCCGAATCCACTGAAAGTCCCCGTTGACAGTGGGTTTGCCGCTCGTTGACGAGCGTCAGAGATAGCGGCCTTCGTTGCCCGAGGGCTGGCCCCTCGTCTCCGCGTACCGGCGCAGCGACTCGACCTGCAGCGCGTCCAGCGAGGGCCGCACCCTCGT
>NZ_BAGH01000455.1 GCF_000308715.1 Nocardia tenerifensis NBRC 101015 | reverse complement strand
GTCGGGTGGGCCTGGTTTCGATCAGACCGAGTGGTCTGGGTTGTTGAAGGGTGCGCGGGACGGCAGGTTGCGGTTGTTGAATGTGGATGGGGTGGGGTTGCGGAAGATTGTGTCGGCGTGTGAGGTTTTTGTGGCCGATATCATGGGTTTTGTTGATGCGGTGGGGAAGCATTTTCCGGCGACGGTGTGGACGTTTGATAACAAGCCGTCGCAGCCGGCGGCGCGGCAGGTGGTGACGACGTTGTCGAGTATGGCGTTGTTGTTCGAGAAGTTCGATCGTAAGCGGACGCATGAGTTGGTTGATGTGTTGCGGAATCATCAGGCGATTGTGTCGGTGATGGCGGATACTTTTGCTGCGGCGCATAAGTCTTATTCTCGGACGGATGATGATAGTGCGGGGTTGTTTCGGCCGCCGTCGGTGGGGACGGATTTGTGGCCGAGGATTTCGGGGTTTCATGCGACGCCGCCTGCGGATTGGAAGTCGGGTCCGGGGTTGCCGGTGACGGCGGGGTCGGGGGTGAGTTTCGATGTGGGGGCGAAGGGGAGTGTGGAGGGGGTGGTGGAGAGTGGTCAGTCGTTCGGGTTGCTGGATTTCGCGAATATTGCGGCGATGATCGCGGCGAATGGTGGTAATACGTTTTGGATTGCGGGGGAGTGGCGGGCGTTGGCGGAGATTTGGCGGTTGTCGGTGCAGAAGTTCACCGATGAGGTGGGGTATGTGTTCAAGGGGAATTATTGGGAGGGGGTGGGTGCGGAGCGGGCGGTGGCGTTTTTGGAGAGGTATGTGCAGGCGACGGATACGTTGCAGCGGGGGATGGTGTCGATGTCGAATGTGGTGGGTAATACGGCGAATTTCAATGCTTTTGTGTGGTCGCATTTGCCTCGGTATGATCAGTTGGTTTTCAATTCTGATGGGACTGTCAAAGAGGTTGATGCCCATAATGGGAATGATACGGATGCGTCGCGGCATCTGCCTCGGGTGCAGGCTTTTTGGGATTCGGGGGACAGTTCGAGTGGGCAGAAGGGGTATGTGGCGGGGATCAAGCAGTTGGCGGGTCTTATTCCGGTGTTCACCGATCCGAACAAGCTCGCGGGTGCCAGTGGTGATCTGCCGGGCAGCTACAACTACAAGCAGCCCTCGGGCAACAACAACGG
>NZ_BAGH01000456.1 GCF_000308715.1 Nocardia tenerifensis NBRC 101015 | reverse complement strand
GCCCTCGGCGCCCGCCTGCTCGACGCCGACGGCAACGAAATCGCCGACGGCGGAGCGGCTTTGGCGGAGATGCAGACCCTCGACCTCACCGCCTTGCGAGAACGGATGGCCGGTGTCCGGCTCACCGTCGCCTCCGACGTGGACAACCCCCTCACCGGCCCACGCGGCGCGGCACAGATCTACGGCCCGCAAAAAGGCGCGGACAGTGCGCAAACGGCCACCCTCGACGCCGCCCTCACCCACTGGGCCGACATCGTCGCCGCCACCACCGGCCACGACCACCGGAATACCGCCGGGGCGGGCGCAGCCGGGGGAGTGGGCTTCGCCGCCGTCGCAATACTCGACGCCGCCCTGTCCCCGGGCATCGAATTAATCTTGGCCCTATCCGATTTCGACAACCAACTGAAGGACGCAAACCTAGTCATCACCGGCGAGGGCACCCTCGACGCCCAAACCCTGCACGGCAAGGCCCCCGCCGGCGTAGCCGCCGCCGCCCGAGCCGCAGGCATCCCCGTCGTCGCAGTATGCGGACGAAACACATTGTCGGACAATCGACTACAAGCCGCCGGCTTCACAGCCACCTATCCCCTGACAGACCTAGACCCCAACATCCACCACTGCATCACCAACGCCGCCCCCCTACTAACCCACCTCGCCACCCACATAGCCCAGCACCACCTCTCCGCAGCGAACCCCCACGCCCACCAGCCGCACCGCCTCTAGTTATCCACACCCCGGCTCGCCGTGCTGACACGCGTGCAAATCCCAAGAGGCGGTGCGGCTATGCCTCAGCCGCGTCGTGCGCTTGAGCCGCGCGTGCTGGCGCGCTCCCTTGAGATAGCGCCCAGGCGTGTTCCCTCGCATCGCCGTACATCATCTGTCGCGGACCACCGCCGCCAGCGTGCCCAACAGCCGCACTGCCTCTAGTTGTTCGCACGCCGGCTTGCCGTGTTGACACGCGTGCGGATCCCAAGAGGCAGTGCGGCTATGGCTCAGCCGCGTCGTACGCTCGCGGACCGCCGTCGCGGGCGTGCCCGACAGCCGCACTGACTCTAGGTATTCGCATCGCCGGCTTGCCGTGTTGACACGCGTGCGGATCCCAAGAGGGAGTGCGGCTATAGCCTCAGCTGCGTCCTACGGTGGGGCTGCGCGTGCTGGTGCG
>NZ_BAGH01000457.1 GCF_000308715.1 Nocardia tenerifensis NBRC 101015 | reverse complement strand
GTGGGCCGACGGCGGCATGGCCGCCGGTGCGGCCGGCGAGCACGCCCGCCGCCGCGGCCTCATTCCGCTGCCACCCGAGTCCGCGATCGCGGCGCTGGCACAGGCGGTGCGCGACGACGAGCCGTGCCGCACCGTCGCGGACGTGCGCTGGACGGATTTTCTGCCGCCGTTCGTCGCCGCGCGCCGCAGCCCGCTGCTGTCCGCTCTGCCGGAGGCGCAGCAGATTCTCGGCACCGCCGCGCCCCGGGACACCGAGACCAGTCACCACCTGGCCACGCTCGGCCCTGACGAGCGACGGATCCGGTTGCGCGACATAGTCACCACGACCGCCGCGGCGGTGCTCGGCCACGCTTCGACGACGGAACTCGCACCGGATACGGCCTTCCGTGACCTGGGTTTCGACTCGCTGACCGCGGTAGAGCTGCGCGACCGCCTCGGCGCGGTGCTCGGCCACCCGCTGCCCGCGACGACGGTCTTCGATCATCCGACACCGGAGCAGCTCGTCTCCCACCTCGTTTCGCTGTTCGACGACGGCTCGACCGACGACCGGGCGGTCGACGCGGCCACCGTCGACGCCGCGGAGCCGATGGTGATCGTCGGTATGGCCTGTCGCTTTCCCGGTGGCGTCGGTAGCCCGGAGGAACTGTGGCAGTTGGTGTTCGACGGTAAGGACGCCATCTCCGATTTCCCCGGCGACCGCGGCTGGGACGCGGCGGCGCTGCTGGCGACCGACGCGGGCGCATCCGGCACGAGCACCGCGACCGCGGGCGGGTTCCTGGACGACGCGGCGGACTTCGACGCGGCCTTCTTCGGCATCTCGCCGCGGGAAGCACTCGCGATGGATCCGCAGCAACGCCAGTTGCTGGAGACCGCGTGGGAGCTGTTCGAGGGCGCCGGTATCGACCCGAAAGCGTTGCGCGGCAGCCGCACCGGCGTCTTCGTCGGCGGCAACGGCCAGGACTACGCCACCCTGCTCCGTGACGACGGGGCGGGCGCCGAGGGCTATCTGCTCACCGGCAATACGACCAGCGTGGCGTCGGGACGCATCGCCTACACCTTCGGATTCGAGGGTCCCGCGGTCACCATCGATACCGCCTGCTCGTCGTCGCTGGTCGCCCTGCATCTGGCCACCCGATCGCTGCGCGACGGCGAATGCACCATGGCGCTGGT
>NZ_BAGH01000458.1 GCF_000308715.1 Nocardia tenerifensis NBRC 101015 | reverse complement strand
AAGTAGATGCCCTGCGGGCCGATGCCGAAATCGACGGTCCACTGCGTGCCGACGAACGCGCCGAGCGGGTCACCGTCGCCGACGCCGTCGAAGGGTCCGCTCGCGGTCGGGGCCGCGTGCGAGCCGGGCAGGTCGAACGCGCCGGACGCGCCCGGCGCGACGAAACCGTTCGTGCCCGGCAGGCCGAAACCGTGGCCGGCCTGTCCGAGTCCGTGGCCGGGCAGGCCGAAGCCGTGGCCGCCCGGCAGGTCGAGTTCGTTTGCGGGAGCGCCGGTTCTGGGCAGCGGCAGGCCGTGGCCCGCGCCCGCCTCCGTGCCGGGCAGGCCGATGCCCGAGTTGCCCGGCGTGCCGGGGAGGCCGAAGCCCGAGTCGCCCGACGTGCCGGGCAGGCCGAAGCCCTGGTGGCCCGACGCACCGGTGCCCGGCAGCTCCATGGACTGCTGGCCCGACGCGCCGCCGGGCAGGCTGGGCAGCGCCATGCCGGACTGGGCCGCCTCGGTGCCGGGCAGTGCGAATCCCGCGTCGGTGCCGCTGTACTCACCGGTGAGCGTCGGCAGCGGGAGATTCGCGCCGCCGGGGTGTCCGAAGTTCGTATTGTCTTGCGCGACAGTCGAATTGCCCGAATGAGGCGGGTGGATCGGCGCGGGCTCCACGACCAGATCCGGGAACGTGATCACCGGGGACGGCGTGCCGGGGTCGGGGTCGCTGCTGTGCGCCCAGCCGGTGTTGCGGCTGTCCTCGTGCGAGGAGCCGGGGTGCGCCGGGACGCCGCCGCCGTTCGCGGCCACCAGCGCGCCGCCGGTGACGTACGCGCCCGCGCGCGCTACCCGCGCGACGCCGGTGGCTACTCGATAGGCGGTGTCACCCGTGCGTTCGGCTGCCTCGGTGGTGGTGTCATCGAAGGGCAGGTCACGCGTCATGAAAGCTCCATCTCGGGTTTCCAGCAGCCATCCTCACATGCCGGCCAGGCCGAGTGAAGATCACCTAACACTATTTCGGGAAAACCCGACTGTCACATTCTCCAGGACTGTAGAGACTCCACCAGTGGCGAGCAACACAACCTTGCCATCCCGAAAAGCGGAACGAAAGCCCTAATTCTAGTGGGATAGCGGACTGGACACGGCCTTCAATATGCGCACTGAACAGGGTCGATCGCGCCGCCGCCCGCACTCGGGCCCGCACGGGTCGGCCAGAACCTAAGAGTTCTCTAACGATTGCTCAACGAGCGGTGAAGTTCGGTTCCCTACCGTCGATTTCGTCGGG
>NZ_BAGH01000459.1 GCF_000308715.1 Nocardia tenerifensis NBRC 101015 | reverse complement strand
CCGCGATGGTCGCGGCGGTCTCCAGCCCCGCCGCGAGGTCCTTCGCGACGTCACGGGCGGTCGCCGTGGGGTCCGTGCCCGGCAGCAGCAGCACGGTGTGGTCGCCGCGCGTGGTGGCCAGGCCGTGGCGCGACAGGGCGTAGCCGGTGGTCCAGGACGCCGTCCGACGCTGGTCGCCGTGGTCGACCACGACGAGCACGTGGGGCTGGGCGAGGTCGAGGCGCAGCAGCCGCGCCCGGCCCGCCAGCGCGTCGGCGGAGGGCACCCGCTCGTTGAGCAGGTCATCGAGGAGTTCACCGCGCACGCGGCCCTCGACCTCGGCGATGCTGCGCTGGAACAGCAGCAGGAGCGCGGTGACCAGGGCGGCGCGTTCGAGAATCCGCTGGTCCGACGGCGACAGGTCGTGCGGGTAGTGCAGGACGAGGGTGCACAGCGGTTCGCTGCCCGCGCCGCCCGGCGCCGCCCACAGCTGCTTCATCTGCACGGTTCTGCCGAGTTTCGCTGCGGTGGAGGAGATTTCGTCGACAATATCCTCGTCGTCCAGGGATTCCGATACCGGAGCGCCCGCGACGGCGATGCGGCGACCGTCTGCGTCCAGCACGAGCAGGGCGCCGCCGAGAATGTCCGCGGCGACCGCGGCCACGTCCTCGACACCGCCGCCCCGAACGACGAGATCCGTCATTCGATCATGTGCCCGCGCAGCACGTTCCACGGTGTCGTAGTGTGCGCGAATGGCCTCGTTGGCGGCGCTGAGTTCGGCCAGCGCGGTCCTGGTGTCAGTGAGCAGCCGCGCCGAGTCCAGCGCGATGGTCGCGTGCGCGGCCAATGAGACCAGCAGCGCGATCTCCTCGGGCGCATAGGGTCTGGCGGCGCGGTGCGAGGCGAACAGCACCCCGATGACCCGGTCGCCGAGCTTCATCGGCACGCCGAGGATGGCGACGATGCCCTCCTCCCCGACCGCGCTGTCGATCGCCTCGGTGTGCCGGAAGCGCCGGTCGGCGAAGTAGTCGGCGGTGCAGTACGGCATGCCCGTCTGTGCGACGAGCCCGCCCAGCCCGGCCCCCATCGGCAGACGGCAGGCCCGAAAGGCTTGCGCGCCCGCCCCATCGGTGACCCGCATGTAGGTGTCGTCGCGCTGCGGGTCGGGCACGGTCAGGTAGGCGACGTCGGCGTGCAGCAGCCTCCGCGCGCGGTGCACGATGGCCCGCAGTACCGCGTCGACGTCGCGCAGGGCGGCCAAATCGCTCGCGGTGTCGAACAGCGCCGCCAGCTCCGCCTCGCGGCGCGCCCGGCGCTCC
>NZ_BAGH01000460.1 GCF_000308715.1 Nocardia tenerifensis NBRC 101015 | reverse complement strand
CCATATGACAGAGAGGATGTAGGTGAGCACCTCCCGCTGAGGTTTGACCCTCCATATGACTGACTTCGGGTCTTTGACGAGATCTGTCGGCCTGGGCGGGAGGTGCTCGTGTGCACCCACCAGGTGTGGCGTTGTGACTTCATAGGAGCCTGGCCAGAGGCCCCATCTCTGTCGTGTCCGCGTTGCCCGGCTGGTGCGTGCCGCCCTGCCCACACGTGACGAGCAACAGGACGACAATGGCTTCCATTAGACACCACCACGCGCCGGTGATCGAGATCGCCGGCGGTGTGGATACTCACCTCGACACCCACACCGCCGCGGTGATCGACCTGGTCGGGCGGGTACTGGGCACGGCCCAGTTCCCCGCCGACACCGCTGGTTACGCAGCGTTGCTGGCTTGGATGCAAGGCTTCGGGTCAGTGGTGCGGGTCGGGGTGGAAGGCACCGGCGCCTACGGGGCCGGGCTGGCCCGGCTGCTGGACGCCCAGCAGATCCGGATCGTGGAGATCGATCGTCCCGACCGCAAAACCCGCCGGTTCCAAGGCAAATCAGACCCGATCGACGCGATCGCGGCCGCTAAGACCGCTCTGGCCCGAACCCGGACCGGCACACCGAAACACCGTGATGGCCGGATCGAGGCATTACGTAACCTGCGAGTGGCCCGCCGCTCGGCGATCGACCAACGCGCCGACGTGCAACGCCAAATCAAGTCGCTGATCGTCACCGCCGCCGACGAACTACGCAGGCGACTACGCGGGCTCTCGGTCACCGCACTGATCACCACCTGCGCGGCACTGCGCCCCGACCGCGCCGATGCCGCCACCCCAATGACCGCCACCAAAATCGCGCTACGCTCACTGGCACGGCGCCACCAGCAACTCAGCCTCGAGATCACCGACCTCGACGAACTGCTGGCCCCGCTCGTGGCAGCCATCAACCCCACCCTGATCGCTGTTCACGGTGTCGGCACCGACACCGCCGGTCAACTACTGATCACCGCCGGTGAAAACCACGACCGGCTCCGATCCGAAGCCGCCTTCGCCATGCTCTGCGGCACCGCACCCATTCCCGCATCATCAGGCAAAACACAGCGACACCGACTCAACCGCGGCGGTGACCGACAAGCCAACGCCGCCCTCTACCGCGTGGTCCTCTGCCGCCTACGCCATGACCCCCGCACCCGCGCCTACGCCGAAAAACGCTCCACAGAAGGACTTTCCAAAAAAGAAATCATCCGCTGCCTCAAACGCTACATCGCCCGCGAGCTCTACCAGATCATCACAACAAACCAACCCCAACCCACCACTTGACATCCATAGGAGCATCT
>NZ_BAGH01000461.1 GCF_000308715.1 Nocardia tenerifensis NBRC 101015 | reverse complement strand
AACTGAGGTTCACCCCGAATGGTGGACAGGGGGTTAAGCGGCTTCAGTAGCCGCGGTGAGTGACTTCTCGTAGTTGTCGGGACTGAGCATCCCGATGCTGGAGTGTCGTCGGGTAGTGTTGTAGAAATCTATCCAGTTGTCAACCGCGGCAACAAGTTCGGGTTTCGTGGCGAATACGTGCCGGTAGTAGTATTCGTGTTTGAAGCTCGACCACAGCGATTCGGCTCCGGCGTTGTCCCAGCAGATCCCGGTGGCACCCATCGACCGCCGCAGTCCGTGTCGTGCGCATGCCTCGACCATGGCCTGGGCGGTGTATTGGCTGCCGCGGTCCGAATGCAGGATAGTGCCGAGGCAGCGGCCTGGGCGCGTGGTCGCGGCCATGTCGACGGCGGTGGTGACCAGCTCGACGCGCATGTGATCAGCAACGGCCCAGCCGAGCACCTTCTTGGAGTGCTCGTCGCGGACCGCGCACAAATACATGTCGATCCCGCCGCAACTCAGGTAGGTGATATCGGTAGACCACACCGCATCGACACGACCCTGGTCAAAGCAGCGCGCCACCAGATCCGCGGGCAACGAGGCGGCCGGATCCACCACCGTTGTGCGGGTTTTGAACGTGCGCGGACTGATCCCGGCCACCCCGATCCCGGCCATGATCTTGGCGACCGTCTTCTCCGACACGACCTCACCGGCGGCGCGTAGCTCGGCGGTGATCCGAGGCGACCCATAGACCCCGCCCGAGTCGCGATGGGCCGCTAGTACCTTCACTTCCAGATCCGCGCGGCGCTGCTGGCGATCGGTCAAAGCTGTTGCGGTGGCTCGTTTCACGTACTGGTAGTAGCCCGTCCTCGACACCTCCAGCAACCGCGCCATGCGAACAACATCGGCGCGGCCGGACCGCCTGGTGGTGGTGACATCGGAGCCGGCGCACTCCGCAGCCATCAGCTCGAACCGTTCCTGTTCTGCTGCATCGCCGCAAAGTACGCCGAGGCTTTTTTCAAAAACGCGATGTCTTTGTCCTGCTCGGCGACCTGTTTGCGTAACCGCAGCAGCTCCGCTCTCTCCGCCGCGCTCAACGGCGCCTCACCATGCACGGCGGCGGCCGCGACCCGGCGCCGCTCATCAGCGACCCATTTACCCAGAAGCGGTTCACCCAAGCCCAGCTCGCGGGCTACCTCGGCGATCGAGCGGCCGGAATCGATCACCCGATGCGCGGCCTCGACCTTGTACTCGGTCGTAAACGACCGACGCTTCCGAGACATGCAGACATCCTCTCAGCAGGACCAGCAATCCTGCTAACTCGGTGTCCACCGTTCGGGGGGAACCTC
>NZ_BAGH01000462.1 GCF_000308715.1 Nocardia tenerifensis NBRC 101015 | reverse complement strand
GATGATGTGCCGACCGCAGTGCCGCGCCGGTCGCGGTGCCGCATGGACGGTAATGCTCACCTCGTCGTGATGCTGCGCCGATCGCAATGCTCACGCCGACCGTGATGCGGCGCCCACCACGATGCGGCACCGACCACCATGCTGCGCTGGTCGCGATGCTCACGCCGGCCGCCGATGCCGTGCTGACCGGGATGCTGCGTCGACCGTGATGCTGTGCCGGTCGCGGTGCCGCGCTGACCGTGATGCTGTGCCGGTCGCGGTGCCACGCAGACCGTGATGCTCTCCTCGATCGTGGTGCTGCGCCGATCGCAATGTTCACGCCGACCGCGATGCTGCGCCGATCACCATGCTGCGCCGGTCGTTATGCTGCGCCACGCCGACCAGGATGCTGCGCTGGTCGCGATGCTGACGTCAGCCGCCGATGTCGTGCTGACCCCGATGCTGTGCCGACCGCGATGCCGCGCCGATCGCCATGCTCACGTCGACCGCGATGCTGCGCCGATCACCATGCTGCGCCGGTCGTGATGCTGCGTCACCTGCGCCGACCACGATCCTCACGCCGACCACGATCCTCACGCCGACCACGATCCTCACGCGACCACGATCCTCACGCCGGGCGCGATACTCACGCCGGGCGCGATACTCACGCCGGTCGCGATACTCACGCCGGTCGCGATGCTGCGCTCCATCGCGATGGTGCGTCACTTGCGCTGCTGCGCCGACCGCGATCGGGCCGCTCAAAGATGCTCAGCCACAGCCTCTTTCAATGATCCACCCGACGGAAGCGATGTGCATACGCCGCCACATCCCGGTACCGAGTGATCCGCTGCGCCGTCGAAGCCGTTGACCCACTCCACTTCCCGGCCACGACCGACGGATGCAACGCCGGATCGTGCCGCAGGATCCGAACTTCCAAATCCACCGACTCCGGCCCGAGCGCGGCCCCGAATTGCTCGGCGAGCGTTGACCGTAACCCGCGCAGCCGATCGAGCGCGTCGACCTGCCTGCCCGCCCGGTAGAGGGCGAGCGCGTGCAACCTCGCCAACGGTTCGTGCGCCGGATGCTCGGCCGCCAAAATGCCCATTTCCCTGAGGCATTCGAGGCCGGACCCGAGACGCAGCGCGGCCGCCAAACCGGCGACGGTCAACTCCAGCCGCCACGCGTCCAGCCGTGCGGCCTCCACCGCCGCGTACGGCGCCCACATCAGGTCGGCCAGCGCCGGACCGCGCCACAGCCGCGTCGCCTCGTCGGCCGCCGCAACGACCTCGGCGTGCCGGTCCGCGCGCTGTGCGGCCTGCAGCCGGTCGGCGATGGACTCGGCGGCGAGCAGATCGCCGACGACCATCGTCGTCCGATACCCGGCCGGCGTGCG
>NZ_BAGH01000463.1 GCF_000308715.1 Nocardia tenerifensis NBRC 101015 | reverse complement strand
TCCGCGAACAGATCCTGCGTCGGCGGGTGCCACGACCACCGCAGATTCGTGGCGAGCTCGCCGAGCGCGGCCAGCCGCTCGGGCAGATGGGCACGGACGGTGAACCTGCGAAGTGCCTTCACCCCGCGAACCCTACCGAACGTTTCGGTCGTCGGCCGCCCGGGCGGTGGCAAGGCATAATGGGTCGGCACGCACGTTTGACATTTGTTAAACTAGGACCATGAGCAGCACTATCGCCTTCCGCGCCACCGACGCCGACCGCGAGCTGGTTCAGCAACTGGCCGAGCCGGGCGAAACCGCGTCCGACGTTCTGCGCCGGGCGCTACGCGTGCTCGAACGCGAACGGTGGCACGAAGAAATGCAAAACGCCGCCGATCGCATCGTGGCCAGCGGCGAGAACCTTGCCGACGAACCGGACGCCTGGTGATCCGGGGGCTGGTCCACCGAGTCGACCTCGGCGAGGCCGAGCGCGGGCACGAGCAACGCGGCCACCGCTACGGGGTCATCCTGTCTCGTACCAACTGGAACCTCGTCACCATCGTTCCGACCTCCACCAGCGCCGCGTCGGCACCGTCACGCGTAGAAGTCGAGATCGACGGCGTGGCAACGCGTTTGCTGGTCGAGCAGATCAGATCGATCGACATCGACTACCTCGAGGGTGAGCCGATCGGCTACCTTTCCCGGGAGGAGATGACCCGGCTCGACGCGGCCATCACCCGATACATCGGCCTCGACTGACTCGGCGCGATTGCCCGTCGCTATAACGGGGAGTCCGGACTACATTCACCTCGTGGCAACGATCACCTTCCGCCCGACCGCTGACGACGAACGGACCATCAACGGCTCTCGCCGCGAAGGCGAGGACGCCGTCGACGTCATCCGCCGCGCGCTCCGCCTACTCGATCGTGAGGAATGGCTGGCTCGATGCCGTATCGACGCACTCGCGCGGAGAGGCGAAGACCTCAATGCCGCGCCTGACGCATGGTGAGCGTGCTCTAGGCCCGTCAGCCGGCACCTCCAAAACTGATGGCGGACCGGTCGATCCGCGTGCCAGCATCGACGGATGCCGCACTGGGTCGCCGTTCTTCCCCAATTCCTGCTCGCATCCTTGATCCTGGCCGCACTGCCGGGACCGGCGACGGCTCTATTCCTTCAGCGTTCCGTGCGGGACGGCCGCACGGCGGGATTAGCCGCGGTCGCGGGGAACGAGATCGGGGTGCTGGGCTGGAATATCGCGGGTGGGGCGGGCCTGTCGGTGCTGCTGGTCGCGAATCGGTACCTGAATACCGCGATGCATGTGGTGGGCGCGCTGGTGCTGATCTGGCTCGGCGTGCAGGCGTGGCGTGGGGCGCGGGGAGACGACGAGTTCGGCGGCGCCATGACGAAGATGC
>NZ_BAGH01000464.1 GCF_000308715.1 Nocardia tenerifensis NBRC 101015 | reverse complement strand
CGAGATCGGTGGCCTTGCCACGCAACTCCGGCTTGCCCCAGAGGCTCTCCGCGAGCACGATCTCGGCCCAGCCCACGCGGAACGCGAGCTCGTCACTGCCCGGATTCTCCTGTGCGAGTGCGCGATACAAGCTGATCGAC
Organism: Nocardia tenerifensis NBRC 101015; assembly: GCF_000308715.1. Lineage (GTDB taxonomy): Bacteria > Actinomycetota > Actinomycetes > Mycobacteriales > Mycobacteriaceae > Nocardia > Nocardia tenerifensis. Next base: position 1,253 of record NZ_BAGH01000464.1, on the reverse strand, counting down.
TCCGTACCCAGCGCCTCGGCCTTGTCGAAGTCGCCCGTGGCGGCCAGAAACGCCGCGGTCGGCCACGCGGCCCACTCCGCGAGCTGAGACCGATACGCAGGCGCGCGACCCACCAGCGCGCGGAGACCGTCGATGCCGCTCACGGTCGAAGCCGCCGCCTTGGTACGCAACTCGGGCTTGCCCCAGAGATTCTCCCCGGACACGACCTGCGCCCAGGAGACACGGAACGCCAGCTCGTCATCGGACGGATTCTCTTGTGCGAGTGCGCGATACAGGCTCACCGACTCCGCGCCGGCGGACTCGGCCTCCTCGAACCGGTTCGCGGCGGTCAGGTAGTTCGGCACCGGGTAGGTGCTCCACTCCGCGAGTTGCCGCCGGTACGTGGGGTTCTCGGCGGCGATCGCCCGGGTGACCGCGAGGGCGTCGACCGCGCGGTCGGCCGCCTCGGCGCGGACGGGGCCGGGCAGATTCGTCAGCTGCTGCGCCTGGGTGAGCAGCGCGTTGGCCACGGCGAGCTCCGCCGTCGGCGTCGGCGTGCCGGTGTCGTAGAAGCAGCTCTGGATCGTCTGGTTCGTCGAGTCGTCGATGTCGGCCCGATACAGCGCCACCTCGCCGCCCGGCAGCGCGGTCACGGCGACGGTGTTGGGCAGCGCCCACGGATGCCCGATCTCCCGCGGCGCCGACCACGCGGTCTGCTGCGGATCGCGGTACATGGAGTGGACGCGTTCGTCGTCGCCCTGCCAGAACACATAGACCCGCCCCTTAGCCGTCGCCGCGAGGTAGACCGGAGGGGCCCACCCGTAGCTCATGGTGCGCGGCGCGGTGATGGCGGCGGGCGCGGACCATGACCCGTTGTAGTGCACGGTCCAGATTGCCCGGTCGGCGCCCTCCCAGAAGAGATCGGCCTGTCCGTCGCCCGAGCCGATGCCGAAAAGGCTTACGTCGTAACGGGATATCGACGTGGCCACCGCGATCTGGGTGGGCGCGCTCCAGGCCGGATTCGCCACCCTGGCGTCGTAGGTGGCGCCGTGGATCACGTTGTCGCTGGTCACCCAGAAGACCATCGCCACGCCCGGCGACGGGCAGACCACGGTGTGGCCGCGGTTGCCCGCCTCGAGCGTGCCGTTCGGGAGCAGCGCCTGCGGCGCGCTCCACGCTCCGTTCGCGTCCTGCAGAGCGACCCGGATGGTGGCGTTGGTGTAGTCGAGCCAGCACGCGGCGACCATCCCGTTGGCCGCGGCCACCCGGAATCC
>NZ_BAGH01000465.1 GCF_000308715.1 Nocardia tenerifensis NBRC 101015 | reverse complement strand
CGCCTCGTCCAGCCGGCGGCAACAACACACCGAAGACCGTGCCTACCCGGCGGTCAGCAAGGTACCCCCGATCACCACTGCGGCGATCGCGTCCACTTCGGTGCCGATCACCGATCACGGTTACGCCGGCGGCGTTGGGATCGGGGTTGGGAGCGTGGTGGTTTCGGTGAGTGCGGCTAGTACGGCGGTGACGGCGGGCGGGTCGGGGGGGTCGCCGTAGGTGGCGGCGTAGATGTGGCGGTGGCGGCCGGGGAGTTCGGTGGCGTGGATGTCGGGTCGGCGATGGGCTCGGAGGGCGAGGCCGGGCAGGGTGGCGACGCCTGCGCCCGCGGCGACGAGGGATTGCACGACGACCATGTCGTCGCTGTATGAGGCGATGCAGGGGGTGAAGTTCTCGTGCAGGCACAGGGCGTTCAGTTCGTCCTGGCATCGGTGGCAACCGCCGATCCAGGCGGAGTGGCGGTGGTTGGCGAGGCTGTCGTCGGGTTGCCGGCTGATGAGGTAGATCGGGTCGTCGCCGAGGTGTTCGAGGCGAAGTCCCTCCTCCTCGGCTGGGGCTTCGGCATGCCGGAAGACGAGGGCGAGGTCGATCTCGCCGTGCCGCAACATTTCCAGCGCTTCGACGGGGTGACGGTCGAACAGGCTCAGTTGGAGTCCCGGGTGCGCCTGGGCCAAAGTGGCGGCCGCCTTCGGCACGAGCGTGCTCAGTGTGGATGCGTTGGCGGCCAGTCGAACCCGCCCGGTCTGCAGGCCGACCTGGGCGGCCAGCTCGCTGGTCGCGGCGTCGACCCGGCCCAGGATCTCGGCGGCTCGGTTGGCCAGCAACTGCCCTTCCGGCGTCAGTCGGATTCCGCGACCGATCCGCTGAACGAGTTTGGCGCCGGTAGCCGCTTCCAGGCGGGCCAGGTGGTGGCTCACCGACGGTTGGGAATAGTGCAGCTGTGCCCAGCAGTTTGGAGTCGCGCGCGACGAGTTCGGTCACGCACCTGACCTACCGCGTACTCCCCTGACCCGAACGACAGCATCACCCACCGGACCACGAAGCGCCCCATCAGAGCTGGTCACACGATCATGTGGTGCTGACGGCGGCATCGTCCGAGAAGCGTCCGCCACCGGTTCCCTCTCGGGCTGAACCCGCGCCTTTACTCTCGGCGCGCGTATCCGAGTAACCGTTGCAACACGACCACTACGAGGAGGAATGCTCCGCTGACGACGGATTGGTAATTGCTGTCGAGGGTGCCGATTTCGTTGATGATGTCTTGAATGACGTTGCGTAGCAATACACCGAAGAGCGTGCCGAGGATGGTGCCTACTCCGCCGGTCAGCAGGGTGCCGCCGATGACTACCGCGGCGATCGCGTCGAGTTCGGTGCCGACGCCGATCACGGTGACGCCGGACTCCAGATAGGCGGCGGTCATCGCGCCGGCGAAGCCGGCGAGCAGCCCGCTGAGGG
>NZ_BAGH01000466.1 GCF_000308715.1 Nocardia tenerifensis NBRC 101015 | reverse complement strand
TGAGACGTACCGCCGGCATGCGGAAGAGGCCGACGCGGAGTTGCAGCGGGTGCTCGATCGCCTCGAGCAGATCGGTCGTGACCTGGCCGGCAAATCCGAGTCGCCGGAGGCGGACACGGCCGACCCGCCCTCGCGCATCGAGGAAGCGTTGGCGCGCGAACTCGCCAAGGTGGACGAGGCCTACCGTCGCCACGCCGATGCGGCCGACGCCGAGCTACGCCGGGTGCTGGACCATCTCGAGCAACTCCGCACCGACCTAGCGGCCCAGGCCGAACACCAGCAACTCATGGCAGCCCTGGACGAGGCGCATCTTGAGATGTCCGCCAAATTCGACGAACTCGACCGCCGCGATTCCGACGGACCCGAGGAGGAGCCACCCACCGCTGTCCTGCCCGAGGGGCCGCCCTCGAATCCCTCCGGTTCCACGGGACGCGAGCCGTCGGCTCGAGATGCTGATGCGGGCGAGAACCCCTCGAATGGAGTTGAGCCGCAGGAGGCTCACCCCGATGCCACCGTAGGCGAGGACAGCTCGAACGGCGTTGAGCCGCAGACGACCCGGGAATCCGACACAGGTTCTGAGCCGTCACCCCCGCGTAATTCCGAAACAGGGGATGAGGGCGCACCAAGGCAGGAAACGGGCGACGGTGGTGCACGTACCAACAGCCGCGACGGCGGGGATCCACCGGAAACCGGTACGAATCACGGGGATTCGCGCCCACCAGAACTTCCCGGCCGCGCACTGAGGTCCCACATCCCGCATCCCCCAAGGGACTACGACTTCGACTTCCCCGAGCGGTTCGACGCGACCCCCGAACCATGGCCCGTGCCGGACCCCCAGCCCCCCGCGGTTCCCCCGCACCCGCCACAACCTCCGAATCCGCCACGGCCGCCCGCTCCACCGGAGCACCCACACGTCCCGGCACCGCCGAATCCTCCGGCACCGCCGAAACCTCCGCACTTGCCGGAGCCTCCACACTTGCCGGAGCCGCCGCACGTTCCGGAGCCTCCGAATCCACCGGTGCCGCCGGGACTGCCCGAGCCTCCGCATATTCCGTTGCCGCCGGGATTGCCCGAGCCTCCGCATATTCCGGTGCCGCCGGGATTGCCCGAGCCTCCGCATATTCCGGTGCCACCGGGACTGCCCGAGCCTCCGCATATTCCGGTGCCACCGGAACTGCCCGAGCCTCCGCATAATCCGTTGCCACCGGAACTGCCCGAGCCTCCGCAGATTCCGATCCCGCCGAACTGGCCAGTGCCGCCGGGGCTGCCTATCCGTCCGGATATGCCGGTGCCGCCCCATGTTCCGGTCCCGCCGAATTGGCCGGTACCGCCGAGTCTGCCGGAGCCGCCTCAGGTTCCGGTCCCGCCGAATTGGCCGGTACCGCCGAGTCTGCCGGAGCCACCCCAGGTTCCGGCCCCGCCGAATTGGCCGGTACCGCCGAGTCTGCCGGAGCCGC
>NZ_BAGH01000467.1 GCF_000308715.1 Nocardia tenerifensis NBRC 101015 | reverse complement strand
CCCAAGGCCGCTCAGTTAGCGGTTTGGGGTGGATGTCAACCCCGAAGGTGAGGGGCGTGGGTGAGTTGTGAAGCGAGACAGCGGAACTACTGGTAGAGAGGTTGTCGACCAAGATCAACCTTCTGTGCAGGAGTTCCGCTGTCTGTTCAGTCTGTCATGCCCCGGCGCGGTGTGGTGGCCTCGGGTGCGTTCGCGCCGGGTCATCTGGGTGAGTTGACCCAGATCGTGTCGTTCGACCTGGTCGATGCCGCGCTGGAAGCGACCCGCAGCGTGCAGCGGCGGGTGCGTGTGCTGCCGTCACGGGTGGTGGTGTATCTGCTGCTGGCCGGGGTGTTGTTCGAGCAGATCGGGTACCGGCAGGTGTGGGCGCGGCTGATCAGTGGCCTGGACGGGTTGCCGGTGGCCGCTCCGACGTCCTCGGCGTTGGCGCAGGCGTTACGCAGGGTCGGTACCGCTGCGCTGCGTGCGTTGTTCGACCTGGTGGCCGGTCCGGGCGCGGGCGCGGTGCGGTGGCGTGGCCTGCTGGTGTGCGCGATCGACGGCACGTCGCTGTTCATCCCGGACAGCGCCGCCAACTCTTCGCGGTTCGGCCGGCAGACCGGGCGGGCCGGTGCCGAGGCCGGGTACCCGATGCTGCGGCTGCTGGCGGTGGTCGCCTGCGGCACCCGCACCGTCATCGACGCGGTGTTCGGTCCCTATCTGACCGGTGAGACCACTTACGCGCCTCAGCTTTTCGATTGCCTGAAACCGGGCATGCTGCTGCTGGCCGACCGTAACTTCGCGGTCGCGGCGTTGATCGAGAAGATCTCCGGAACCCGGGCGGAGCTGCTGATCCGCTGCAAGGACAACCGCACGCTGCCGCCGATCAAGCAGCTGCCCGACCGGTCGTGGCTGGCGCGGGTCGGCACCGTGGTTGTCCGGGTTGTCGACGCCGAGATCACCGTGCGCTGCCAGGACGGCCCGCGCCGGGCCGGCCGTTACCGGCTGATCACTACCTTGACCGACGACAGACGCTACCCTGCTGCGGAATTGGTGCGTCTCTACCATCAGCGGTGGGAGATAGAAACCAGCTATTTCGAGCTGAAATCGACCATCCTCGGCGGGCGAGTGCTGCGGGCCCGTACTCCCGACGGCGTCGCCCAAGAGGTCTACGCCCTGCTGATCACCTACCAAGCGCTGCGCACCGCCATCGCCGACACCGCCCTGGCGACCGGCGATTTCGCCGCCGACCGGGGCAGTTTCACCATCGCCGTGAACACCGCCCGCGACCAGCTCATCCACGCTGCCGCAGTCCTGACCGGCACCACCATCGACCTGATCGGCACCATCGGCCGCGCCGTCCGGGCCGAGCTGCTTGCCCCACGCCGGGAACGCACCAGCCCCCGCGTAGTCAAACGCGCTATCTCCAAACACCGCGCCAAAGGCGCGATCGACCGCAACACCTACAAAACCCAGATCACCGTGCATATCGTGCCCGGTTGACAACCGGGCACGACGCCTTAACTGAGCGGCCTTG
>NZ_BAGH01000468.1 GCF_000308715.1 Nocardia tenerifensis NBRC 101015 | reverse complement strand
TCTCGGCGTTGTCGTGCTGGCCGCGCCGCCAGTGCGGCAGCGCGGTCACCGCCACCGCGCCGATCAACGCGGGCAGCATGAACGCGTAGAAACCGGCCTTGGGCGAGCCGATCAGGTCGGTCGCCACGCCCACGTAGGTCGGTCCGGCGATGGCCCCGACCCGGCCCACGGCCAGCGCGAGACCCAGTCCGGCGCCGCGCAATTCGGCCGGATAGAAGCTGGCCATGCTGGCGATGACCATGTTCTGCGCGCCGAGCGCGCCGATCCCGGCCAGCGCCGAGACCGCGAGCAGCAGCCAGTGCGGCTGCGGGGTGCTGAGCACGAACAGCGCGACGACGGCCAGGCTGAAGCAGCCGAGCGTGACCTCGCGCAGCGGCCCCCGGTCGGCGAGCGCGCCGAGCGCCATATTGCCGAACCCGGCGCCGAGGGTGAACGCGATGGTGAAGTCGAACGACGATCCGACGTCGTAGCCCGCCTTCACCATGGTGACCGGCAGCCAGGCCGTCGTGCTGTAGACCAGCGCCAGCCCCATGATGGCGGCCACCCAGAAAAGGGCTGTGCCGTAACGGAATCGCGGCGCGAGCACCTCGCGCAGCCGCGCACGGCCGCCCGCGCCGGCGAGGGAGACCGCCTCGGCGGGCGCGAGCCGCCAGATCGCGGGCAGCAGCAGGACACCCAGCAGACCCGGCAGGAACAGCCACTGGAAGTGCATGTGCGGCAACAGGAATTTGCCGGCGAGGGTCGACAGGGTGCCGCCGAAGGCGATCGCGCTGAGCGTGACGGTCAGCAGCAGTGCACGATGCCGGGGCGGCGCGAAGGTCGACACCAGCGTGCTGATGAGCGGGACGAGCAGCCCGATGCCGATACCGGTGCCGAAGCGGGCCGCGATGAACAGTCCGAGGGTGGGCGCCAGGGCGCCGCAGAGCATTGTGAACGCGGTCCAGGCGACCCCGAACAGCAGCGGTCGGCGCAGCCCCCATCGGGTGACGGCCCATCCGGCGGCGAACGACCCGAACGGCAGACCCAGGCTGGTCGCGCTGCCGATGACGCCCATCACGCTGTGCCCGGCGTGCCACGGCTCGTAGCTCAGCAGCGCCGGACCGACCGTGCCGACCGCGAACTGGTCGTAGCCCTCGACGAGCAACACGAGAAAAGCCAAGGCCAGCACGCTGCGACGGGCTGGGTGCGGCCGAACGGCCGCGGTCGGATGCATCATGGGCACTTCCTTCCGTGGGCATCACGTATTCCTGTGATGCAGGACATACGTCCTTGGACACAGGACAGTGCCATGTCGCGCGAAGGAGCGTCAACGAATCAGGATCCTTATCCTGATTTACAGGACGGTCAGGACGCGATGAGCGCCAGCTGCTCGCTGATCCGCGCGGCCGCGGCCTGGACGGCGGTGCTCACCTCGGGAATCCGGGACTCCGGCACGCGATGCGAGAGCGCGGCGATGCTGACCGCGGCCACGACCTCGCCGCGCCCGTCCAGGATGGGCGCCGCCACCCCGGTGACCTCGGGGTCCAATTC
>NZ_BAGH01000469.1 GCF_000308715.1 Nocardia tenerifensis NBRC 101015 | reverse complement strand
CCGCAAGCCACGTACTCGAACAGCTCCAGCGCCTTACCGGCGCTGTGCCGCAGCTGCCAGGGCTCGGCTGTCCACCGTCGCACGATGGCGCGGCCGGGGTTGGCTTCGAGCACCGCCCGCACCCGGGCCCCGTTGTCCGCCAGGGATTGTGCGACCGGGAGCAGGAACGGGCCGGTGCCGGAGACCAAGACGGACCGGCCGACGAGCAGGCGCTGAGTCTTCGCGAGAGTCTGTGCGGCGCCGGCGGTATAGACGCCGGGCAGGTCCCAGCCGGGGAACGGGCACACCCGGTCGTAGGCGCCGGTCGCGATGACCAGCGCGTCACCCTGCACCACCCGGTGTTCGCGCCGGTCGCCCTCCGCGCCGATCAGCAGACGCACTGCGGGACAACCACCTTCGAGGTGGCGCTCGATCTGATACACGGCGGCCCACGGCAGGTACGTACAGCGCGGGTGCTCGATCAGCAGGCGTGCGCGGCGCGCGGCCGCGGCGTACCCGTGCCCGATGGTCAGCGGCTGCCCGACGCCGTACGCCGCCGGGACGCGCCGGTTGTACTGGCCGCCGAGCGCCTCGTTCGAGTCGATCAGGGTCACCGTCGCGCCGTGTCGCAGCGCGGCGTCGGCGGCCGCGGTGCCGGCCGGGCCGCCGCCGATCACCACCACGTGCCTACTCATCGCCTGCTCCCGTCCGGGACTGGGTGGTGACGCGGTCGCCGTCGCGGGCCGGACGGCGGCACAGCCGGACGTCCGGCACGCCGTTGACGGTGGCGACGCAGTCGAAACACACGCCGATGCCGCAGAACACGCCGCGCGGGCCGCCGGTCGGCGCGGTGCGCCAGTGCGAGCGGCCGTCGGCCAGCAGCACCGTCGCGAGGGTCTGCCCGTGTGCGCCGGTGACGGGGGCGCCGTCGACGGTGACCGTCAGCGGTCGATCGTTTCGCCCGACCGGATCGGCGTCCGGTCGAATCAGGTGGGGGCTCATCGGGTTACGTGCTCCGTCCTCGGTTCGGCGATCACGGCGGGGCGGTCGACGGCGAACGCCGCGAGATCGATCTCGTCCGGCTGTCCGGCCAGTGCGGCCGAGATCAGGTGGGCGGTGCCGACGGACAGGCCTATGCCCGCGCCCTCGTGACCGGTCGCGTGCCACAGGCCCGGCAGTCGCGGGTCCGGGCCGATCACCGGAAGATGGTCGGCCACATAGGGCCGGAACCCGCCGTACGCCCGCATGATCGCGACGTCGGCGAGGATCGGATACAGCCGCAGGGCTTTTCGGGCGATGGCGGCCAGGCTGTCCGGGCGCAGCCGATCGTCGAAGCCGCACTGGCGGCGCGACGAGCCGAGCAGCAGCGGCCCGCCCCTCGTCGACTCGACCACCGCCGACGATTGCAACGCCGCGTCCGAACTTCCCACGGCCCCTACGTAATCCGCGTCGTAGACCTTGTGGAACACCGTCGGCGGCATGGGCGCGGTGATCAGCACGTCGCCGCGGCGCGGCTTGACCGCGATCGGCGCGCCCAGCAGCTCCGACACCGCGCCCGACCACGGGCCCGCCGCGTTGATCACGAGGTCGGCGCGCCGCGGTC
>NZ_BAGH01000470.1 GCF_000308715.1 Nocardia tenerifensis NBRC 101015 | reverse complement strand
AAGTGCCCGTGTAGGAACTGATCGTTCAGCGGCTCGGTGGTTTTGAATCGTGGCGGTGTGCGAGGGCCTATCGTCGGATCGGGGGTCGGTGCGGCGGAGGCAGCGATGGGGTCCTGGCGTGAGGAGTTGGACCGGCGTGAGGCCGCGACCGCGGAGCAGGTCGGGGAGCTGCGTCGGCACATCGCCGAGCTGAGCGACCAGCTCGAGGCGGCCGAGCAGCGATTGTCGAGGTTGCAGATCACCCGCGAAACGATGGACGAGATCCTCGACGAGCGGGCTGAAGTTGATGATCAGAACGCGCGGACGGCTGGATCGGATTCTGATGGTAATACCAAAACTGTTGTGTCACAGCCAGGTCTTGGTGCGGGCAGGCTGATCGGAGCGATGCTGGTGCCGCAGCGGGTGGTGGGGATGGACCCGGCGGCGGTGCTGCCGGATGATTACGGCGAGATCCTGGCGGTGCTGGCTGAGGCTGCCGATGGGCTGCGGGCCGGGCAGATCGCCGCTGAGTTGGGGATCGCGACCACCGATCGGGCGAAGGTGGAAGGACTGCGGTCGAAGTTGAAGCGTCTGGTCGCGCGAGGCTGGGCCGATCAACAGCCCTCGGGGAAGTTCGTGATCGCCAATGAGGCTGGTGTAGTGGGTGGTTGACACCTTTTTTGTGTGTCAACCAGGACTTTTACCGGCAGTCGAGGTGGCAGTGGCCCTGCGGAGCGGGACCCGGTGGTAGCACTCGGAATTACCACACCCCGTTTTGCCATTCCACTAGGTCCCGCCATGTCGTTCTACTCCGCAAACATCATCGCTGGCATCCCGATCACCGAAACCCGTTGTGCCTGCGTGGCATGCCGATTCGGGCACGGCACCGATCGCCCGCCCAGGCAACGCCGCTATACCTGCGATGCCACCGACGCCGAGTGGGCGGTGCTCGCACCGCTGCTGCCGTGGCCGAGCTGGCTCGATGGCGGGGGCGGTCACCCGGAAAAGTACTGCCGGCGCTCGGTGATCGATGCCATCTGTTACGTCGTCGATAACGGAATCAAGTGGCGAAACCTGCCCACAGACTACGAAATCCCCTGGCGCACAGTCCATGCCATCTTTACCCGCTGGAACCGCGCTGGATTCACCCTCGCGGTCCACAACGATCTGCGCGAACGAGTGCGCCTGGCCGAGGGGCGTGCCGCCGAGCCCACCGTGGCGGTCATCGACTCGCAATCGGTGCGGGCCGCCGAAACCGTCGGTTCGGCCAGTCGGGGCTGGGACGCGGGCAAGAAGGTGGCAGGTCGCAAGCGCCACGTCCTGGTGGACTCGATCGGGCTGCTGCTGGTCGTGGTCGTCACCGCCGCCAGCGTCCAAGACCGCGACGGTGCTCGCACCGCCCTGACCCTGCTGCGGGACTGGTTCGAGAAGATCATCCTGATCTGGGCCGACGGCGCCTACGCCGGAAAACTCGTGACCTGGGCCAAATGCACACTCGGCTACACCATCGAGATCGTCAAACGCAGTGACACCACCACTGGTTTCGAAGTCATCCCACGCAGGTGGGTGGTCGAGCGCACCCTGGCCTGGATCTTCCAGCACCGCCGCTGCGTTCGTGACTACGAACGCCTGCTCGAACACCACGAAGCCATGGTCCAGTGGGCCATGATCATCCTGATGCGGCGCCGACTCGCCCGCGCTAAATGATCAGTTC
>NZ_BAGH01000471.1 GCF_000308715.1 Nocardia tenerifensis NBRC 101015 | reverse complement strand
GCGCCGTCCTGCCGCCGGGCGCGCGTGTCGGAACGTTTGCGTCAGCGGCGACAGTGCCCAGCCCATGGAAGTCGAACCCCACAGCCCACTCCGTCAGCTACCCCGCTTCGCCCAAGCAGTCGGTGGCTGGCCGGCCACGGACCGCGCGATCCGATCGAAAGGTCTATCCACGGACCTGCCGCGTGAACGTGGAGCCGCCGCCGAGAATGATGACGCACCGAGCGGCGAATCATCGAACATATGTTCTATCTTGCGGTAAGCTGCCTCGCGTGAACATACATTCGACTGCGCTTGCGCCGGATGCTTCAGCAGCGGGATGGTCGGACCTGGCCGATGTGGACTTGCTGCGCACCCTCGTCGAGGTCGAACGCCGTCGGAGGCGACTGGATGGCGCGATGCGCGCGGCCGTCGCCGAGGCCGAGCGGCGCGGGCTCGCCGCGGACACCGGCTATCCGGACACCGTCGAGTTGTTGACCGATCTGCTGCGAATCAGTGCTCAGGAAGCGCGCCGGCGGATCGAATGCGCGGCTCCGCAGGTCCGTTCGCGTTCCCGGAAAGTGTGGCGGGTGTTGGCAGCGGCGAGCTGAGACTGGGCTCTGCTGGGAGGGGCGCGGGGACCGACTGTCCGTTCGGTGGGTAGGCGCCGGGTGCGGCCCGTGACGGTTGAGGCGGTGCCGCTAGCTACTCCCACTGCGACTCGTTGCGAGAGGCGTTGTAGCTGAGCGGTCCGCGCGGCGCCCCCACGAGAAATCCGCGCGGTGCGGATCGACGCGGTGAACTGCCGTATCACCCACTGGGCGTGGGCAATCCGAGTCGGGCGACTATCCAGGGGAAGGACGAGGTGAAGGCGGCCGCGGCGAACTGCCAGGTGTGCCCGCCCTCGGTGGTGTGGATGGTGCAGTCGATGCCGACCTCTCGCCCTTGTGCGCAAAGCTTTTCGGCCGCGCCGACTTCGCTGGTGTCCTGGACTCCGTCGTGGCCGCCGAGCCCGGCGGTGTCGTCGTCCTCGGCGGGGCGGTGAAGGCGGGGCGCGGCGCCGGTCTGCGGGCGGTGCGGTGGGGTGAGGTCGTCGAAAAGGCCTGCGGTACCGGTGTAGGGGCCGTGTTTCGCCATGACGGTGAGCGGGTCGAAGGCGGCCCACCGGTCGGCGTCGCCACCGAAGAGGCGGGCGATGGTCTGGTCCTTGGTGCCGGAGACGGGGCCGAGGTCGCCCGCGATGTCGACGAAGGTGCCGAACAATTCCGGATGCATGACGGCCAGGTCGACGGCGCAGGTGCCGCCCATGGACCAGCCGACCACCGCCCACCGCGCGGGATCGGCGGCGGCGGCGAAGCGGGACTCCAGGTAGCTCGGCACGTCCCGGGTCAGATGGTCGGCGGCGTCGCCGCGCGGGCCGTTCACGCATTCGGTGTCGTTGTTGAAACTGCCGCTGGAGTCGACGAAGACGAGGATCGGCGCGCGTCCGCCGTCGGCCGCGGTGAACCGGTCGACGGCGGGCATGATCTGCCCGCTGCGGATCCAGTCGGCGGGCGTGTTGAACTCGCCGCCGATCATCATCACGACGGGCAGGGTCGGCGGCGCGGGCCCGGCGAACCACGCGGGCGGCAGATACACGTACTCGGTGCGATGCGGAAAACCGCTGCCGGAGTCGGGGATTCGGACCGGCACGATCTTGCCGGTCGACACGTCGGTGCCGCGCAATCCGTCCAGCGCGTCGAGATCGGTCTGCTGCGGCAGCGGGCCGGCGGTGAACGCGCCCCACGCGGACTGCACGGTCGGGTAGTAGCCGACCCATTGATTCAGCACCACGCCGGTGCTGAGCAGTGCCAATGGAATCGCGAGCACCGCGACGCCGCGCCGCCACCACCGCGCGCCGCGCCAGCCGAG
>NZ_BAGH01000472.1 GCF_000308715.1 Nocardia tenerifensis NBRC 101015 | reverse complement strand
GAACCGGCGGCGACGTTCGGGGCGGACGACCGGAGAGCGGGTCGGCCGGCTCCGAGTTCTGGTCCGCTCAGCGACCGCCGACGGACCCCGAGCAGATCGCCAACGCACTGATGGCCGCCGCCATGGCGACGGCGCAGGGCGCCGCGTCCGCCGCGGACCGCTGTGCGTCGGCGCTCGCCGGGCGCGAGCCGCTGACGCCGGAGACGGAGCACGGGGCGCGGCTGGCGGGTCAGCACATCATCAGCCGCGTTTTCGAGAACGGCTGGTTGCCCGAGGACGTGCACCAGGCCGCGCGCCGGCACCTCGACGAGTACGCGAGCGGGCTGCTGATCGATGTGATCGCCGCGTATATGCGTCCCTTCGCCGACAAGCCGGTGGACGAGACCTGGCGTGCGCAACTGGGCGAGCTGAATGCCGTTGTGTGGTGGTCGAATTCGGCCCCGCACCTCGGGCAGTGGGCGGCGAAACATCTGTTGACGCCGGTCGAGGCGCTCACCGCCGTGGTGCAGGCGCTGGCACTGCTGATCCGGCTGCCTCGACTGGAACTCATCCGGCCGCTGCCCGGGACCGCGCCGGCGATGGCCGCGGTGCACCATCACGTCGATGAGAAGATTCTCGGGCGGGTGCGGGGCCTGCTGGCGAAGGCGGAGTCGACCTCGTTTCCGGAGGAGGCCGAGTCGCTGTCGGCCAAGGCGCAGGAGTTGATGACCAAGTACGCACTCGATCGCGTGCTGGTCGACGCGCAAGCCTCGGTGCCCGATCCGCCTGGGGCGCGCCGGATTTGGCTCGACACGCCCTATGTCGACGCAAAGGCGCTGCTGGTCGACGCGGTCGCGAACGCCAATCGGTGCCGCGGGATCTTCTCTTCGGTGTGGGGGTTCATGACCCTCGTAGGTGACGAGGGTGATCTCGAGGTTGTCGAGTTGCTGGTGACCTCGCTGCTGGTGCAGGCCACCAGGGCGATGATCGCGAGCGGCAATCAGGCCGAGCGCAGCGCGGATTCCCGGAGCCGTTCATATCGCAAGTCGTTTCTCATCGCGTATGCCACGCGTATCGGGGAGCGGTTGGCGGCGGCAAACGAAGAGGCCATCGCCGAGTCGGCCGAGCCGGCGCGGTTGCTACCAGTGCTCGCCTCGCATCAGATGAAAGTGGACGCGGCTTTCGACGAGCTGTTCCCCGACGTCCGCAATCGCGGGGTCGCTATTTCGAATGCGAACGGGTGGGACGACGGCCGGACCGCCGCCGACCGAGCGAATCTCGGTGCCCGCCACCGCGGTTGACCCAAATCCCGCACTCCCTCTCGGGATCCGCACTTCCTCTAGGGCCCTAGAGGAAGTGCGGCTGCCGAGAGGTGGTGCGGCTCCCTAGAGGTGGTGCGGGATTTCGTCATCTCGTCCTGTTGCGAGCCTGAGCGAGGGGTGACGCCCCCAGGTAGGCCTGGTGTCGCGCCGCCGGACGCGCTTCGGGTCGCTTGGTCGGGTGCTGCCTGTTGGATAGGTGCCCGGTCCTGTGCAGTTCGGGTCCGGACCCCTCAAGATCCGCACTGTCTCTCGGGAGCCGCACTGGCTTTAGGGCACTAGAGGCGGTGCGGGGCCTGAGAGGGAGTGCGGGGTTTTGGGGTGGGACGACGAAAGCCCCCAGCGGGGGCTGGGGGCTTTCGTGAAGGATGTTCCGGCGGTGTCCTACTCTCCCACACCCTGTCGAGTGCAGTACCATCGGCGCTGGCAGGCTTAGCTTCCGGGTTCGGAATGGGACCGGGCGTTTCCCTGCCGCTATGGCCGCCGTAACTCTATGAAACTGTCACACACCTCATGTCCCAGGTTCACCAGAGGGGATTGTTCAGGGACCTGCGGCCCCTGAAACCCCACACAGTGACAAACAGGGGCGAGCCCCTGAACCCGTGGACACGGGTTT
>NZ_BAGH01000473.1 GCF_000308715.1 Nocardia tenerifensis NBRC 101015 | reverse complement strand
CGCACAGCCAGCCCAGGTACAGGAAGGTCGAGCGCAGGCATTTACCGCCGATGACGTACTGGCGCAGGACCGTATCGGCCCCGACCTGGCGCAGTTCCTCGATATCGATCTTGCCGAGGAAGGTGTCGAGTTCCTGTGTCACCCGAGCGCGGATGTCGGTGTACCAGTCCTCGAAGGCCGAATCGTGCTCAGCCACAGGGTGACCGGGGCGCGGATCGAAAGACACTGTGCTCATGCGGATTCCCCTCGCCGGCCGACCGAGACGCCGTGTTCCGGCCGGGTCTCGAGGGTCTCGTCGAGCACGGCGGCGATGGTCTCGAACGGCGATCGTCGCGCCATGTCCCGCGCGAGCCGCTCGGCCGACTCGCGAAAACTGTTGTCTCGCAATACCCGATCCACCGCCGACGCCACCGCTTCCGGACGCGGTCGCGCGGTGCCGAGGTCTATCCCCGCGCGGGAATACGCCACGCGCGCGGCTACTTCCGGCTTATCGGCGGTGTCGCCCGCCACGATCACCGGAACGCCGTGGCCTAGCGCCTGCTGCACACCGCCGTAGCCGCCGTTGGTGATCATCACGTCCACGTGCGGCATGAGTCGTGCGTAGGGCACGAAATCATAGACGCGCGCGTTCGCCGGAGCCGGGCCGAGCGGCGCGCGAGAACCACCCCTGGTGGCCACGATCAGGATGTCGGCGCGGTCACCGAGCGCGGCGAACGCCGGCCGCAGCAGTTGATCGAAATCGCCGTTGTCCCAGGTGCCTTGGGTCACGTGCACGATCCGCCGGTCGTCGTCGAGCGAGTCCCACGGTGCGGAATCCGCGAGTGCGGGTAGCGGACCGGTGAACACCACCGAGGAGGGCAGGTCGCGCCGTGGGTATTCGAAACCCGGCACGGTGAATTGGAGCAGCCGATCGGCCAGCAGCGGCCAATCGAGCAGGAAAACTGGCGCAGGGCCGCATCCCAGCTGGCGCAGAATGGCGTCCAGACGCCGTTGGTCCGACCGGAAAAGCACCTGCTGCACAAAAGAATTCATCGCGGTGTAGTCGCGCCCCGGGTCGGGCTGCCAGCCGACGCCGAATGGTGGGCAATCGGCGCTGGACAGCGTCAACGGACCTACCCCGCACACCAGCACGGGCGGGCACGGGCGGCCGGACACCAGCAGGGGGATCGCGCCGGTGAACATCGAATCCACAAGTACCGCATCGAAATCCGAACGCGTCAGCTCGGCGGTGAGCGCCGCGTACTGCGGGGCGAGCGGGTCGAGGAACGCGGTCCGCAGCGCGTCCCGGCCGATGCGCCAGCGCCGCACCAGGTTCGGCCCGCGCCGGGGCGCGACCGGCCCGGCCTCGGCGGCGCCGGGCAGCGTCGACAGCGGCAGGTCGCCGACGTCCGCCGCGAAGCGCGCACCGGTGAGCACGCGGACCTCATGGCCACGCCGGCGCAACTCGCCCGCCACGGTCACCATCGGTCCCACGTGCCCGGGTATGGGGCTCGCGGCCACCAGGTATCGAGCCATCCTGAGCTTCCTTCGCTGTCTGTCGCCGGAACGACGCGTCGCCGCCCATCGTACGCGAAACGATGCAATAACGATGCACTCACGGATCGGCGGCCGCAACTCGGACCAGGTGCTCGACGGCGTCCTCCAGCGAATTCACCTGCCGGATTCCCACCGGGAGATCGGCCCCGTACCACCCCGGACCGGCCGCGACGACCTCCCGCGAGCCCGCCCGGACGGCGTCGAGCGCTCGCGTCCGCGCGGTCGTCGCCGACTGCGCCCACAGCATGACCACCGGCCGCCGATCCTGTCTCGACACCGCGTCGGCCAGCGCGTCGTCCGGCACCGAAGCGCCGAGGAACAAGGCGAGCACACCTCGCTCCGCCAGCGCGGCGCGCAACACCTCCAGCGGCAATGCGTGATCCTCCCCGGCCGTGCACGCCAGCACGATCGGCCGCCGCCCAGCACCGCGCGCGGGCACGGCGACCGTCCGGTGCAGGCTGGTCGCGACCGCCCACGACAGCAGGTGCTC
>NZ_BAGH01000474.1 GCF_000308715.1 Nocardia tenerifensis NBRC 101015 | reverse complement strand
GTTGCGCAGGCTCTGCGCGGCGAGGTGCAGCGCGACCAGCGAGGCCGAGCACGCGGTATCCACCGCGACGCTCGGTCCGCGCAGATCGAACGAGTGCGAAATGCGGTTGGCCACAGCGCAAGTCGCCGCGCCGATGCCTGTCCACGCCTCGATGCCGGCCAGGTCCTCCAGCATCATCGCGCCGTAGTCGCCGGTGCAGACGCCGACGAAGACTCCGGTGTCGCTGCCCGCGAGCTCGCGCGGCGACAGCCCGGCCTGTTCCAGCGCCTCCCACGTGACCTCGAGCAGCAGCCGCTGCTGCGGGTCCATCAGCGCGGCCTCGCGCGGCGAGATGCCGAAGAACTCCGCGTCGAATCGGGCGATGTCGTTCAGGAAGCTGCCGCGAGTCACGGTGTGCCGCAAGGCGGTCGCGTACTGCGGCGTGTGCCGGCGGTACTGCGTCCAGCGCTCCTCGGGGATCTCGCCGTAGGTGTCGCGGCCCTCGGCGAGCAGTCGCCAGAAGTCCTCCGGCGACCCGACCTCGCCGGGAAAGCGGCACCCGAGGCCGATCACCGCGACCGGCTCGGCGCCGGTGTCGGTCGAATACGTCATGTCGTTGTCACTCCTCGTCATTCGGTCCACCCCGGATCCCGCAGCACCTTGATGACGGCGGCCGACAACAGCACGCCGGGCGCCGAGCCGAACAGCAGCAGGTACTGCCCGGCGCGGAGCTGTCCGGTCGTGATCAGGTGCTCGAACGACAGGATCTGGTCGCTGGCCGAGCAGTGGCCGATCATCCGGCCGAAGTCCCAGGTCGATTTCTCCATCGGCAACCCGAGCGGCACCATGCAGCGCTGCTCGGTGGCCTCGCGGGAACAGTTCAGGAATGCCACCCTGGCGATGTCGTCGAGGCCGATGCCCGCCTCGTCGAGCGCCTGGCCGACCACCACCGGGATCTCCTCGCGCACCCTGGCCATCGCCGCGCCGAGGGGCGATTCGGGCGCGGCCGCCACCTTGGCGGTGATCTCCTGCAGGCGGGCGAAGAAATCGGGCGCCCGCCCGAGCGAGACGCCGGGCGGGAACAGCGGCTCGCTGGCCCGGTGGATCTCCTCGGCCTCGGGAATCGAGGTGGAGCACACCGACAACAGCTGGGCGAACCCGTCGGTCTTGGTGAGCACCACCGCCGAGGCGGCGTCGCCGGCGATGAACAACGCCGACATCCGCCACCGGTCCATCAGCGGCGTGCCGAAATTGTCCGCGGCGACCAGCAGGGCGCTGCGGCGGTCGGCATCGGCGCGCAGGTATTCGTAGGCCATCGACAGCGCGGAGAACATTCCGTTGCACCCCTGCCGAACCTCCAGGGCCGGGATCGGCCCGACCAGATGCCGCTGCAGATACGGGTGCGGCAGCCAGCCTTCCGGGCCCTGCAGCCAGGTGCTCGCATAGAGCATCAGATCGAACTCGTCCGCGGCCAGGCCGGACCGCTTGACCGCGATCTCCGCGGCGCGCAACGCCATCTCCGGCGCGGGGATGGGGCCGGCCACCGCCGCACCGCCGAGCTCGTGTATCTCTGCGGTCTCGGCGGGGTACAAGCCCTGTGCCACAGCCTGTTCGGTGGTGACCGTCGCGGGCAGGAACGAGCCGAGCGCGGCGATGAAAGTGTCGGGTGTACGCATCAGTGTCTCCTCGGGTCCGCGCTCACGGCGGACCGATCTGGCGCAGCTTCTCGACGTAATCGAGGTCTACGCCGGGCTTTTCGGCCAGCAGCACGTCGATGACGGGCGCCTTGGCGGTGGCCGCGGGGTCGGTGCGGATGTCGATGATGTACGGCTTGCCGGAGGCGATCACCTTGAAGCCGTTCTCGATGGCGCCGCGCAGATTCCGGGCGTCCGAGACCACCTCGCTGCCGATGCCGAAGGTGGCGGCGATCGCCGAGAAGTCCTGTGCGGGACCGCCGAGGCTCAGGTACCACGGTGGATTCGTCGGCTTCCACCCGTAGATCTTCTCGATCAGTCCCAGACCGATCATCAACGACGTGTACTGGGCGTCGT
>NZ_BAGH01000475.1 GCF_000308715.1 Nocardia tenerifensis NBRC 101015 | reverse complement strand
ACCCGCCAGTGCATTTCAAGGCTGCTCCGGTGAACGGTTTGCGGCTCGCGGTTTCCTGGCTCACAGTTCTGCCGGTGCGGGGGCCGGCGAGCGTGGATCGACGGGCGGCCGGGTGGGCAATTGCGTTGGCGCCGTTGGTCGGTGGGCTGCTCGGCGCGGGGGCGGCCGGGTTGCTGTGGGTGTTGGGGTGGGTAGGGGCGAGTTCGGGGCTGGCCGGGCTGCTGGTGGTCGGGGCGTTGGCGTTGCTCACGCGGGGCATGCATCTGGACGGGCTTGCCGACACGATGGACGGGCTCGGTAGTTACGGACCACCCGAGCGAGCCAGGCAGATCATGAAGAGCGGCGGCGCGGGCCCCTTCGGCGTCGCCGCTCTCGTATTCTCCGTTGGCGTTCAAGCGTTTTCGTTCGCCGCGCTGGCCGAGGCGGATCGGTGGTTCGCCGTCGCCCTCGCGGTCACCGTCGGCCGCGTCGCGGTAGTCCTGGCCTGCCGCAAAGGGATTCGGGCCGCACCCGACGCCGGCTTCGGCGCTTTGGTCGCAGGCACCCAACGTCCACTCACGGCCGCGGCGTGGACGGCCGCGTCCCTGGCCGCCGCCCTCTTCGCCACACCGAATTACTGGCAGGGGCCGCTAGCCATCCTTCTCGCCCTGACCGCATCGACCGTCCTCGTGCGTCACTGCGTCCGCCGTTTCGACGGCCTTTCCGGCGACACGCTGGGCGCCACAATCGAACTCACGGTCTCCCTCACCGCCGCCATCCTGTCCATCAGCCGCTGACACACTCGAGACGCCAGCGAACTGGCCCCTTCGGCGCGCCGGCAACCCCCGCTCCCGGTCACGTCACTCCCCGGGTGACGGCGCGAAGTACTCAGCAATCGCGACGCCGATCGACCTCCCCGCGGCCAAGGGTTCCGAACATCGGTTGCAACCCGCGCTACGCCGACCAAGCGGTACCGCAGACCGGATGCCGCCCAGCCCACAGCTGAAGGCGACACCGGTCCGCGGCGATCACTCAGGGCAGTACGACGCAAGCCGGGCCGAGATTGATACCCGTTCCGACGTTCATCGCATTGCGGAGGCCGTAGACCTCGAAGTCGTCACCCTCCAAGAGTTCGAGAACCACGATCTTGTGCGGCCCCTTTCGATCGGGGATCCACGTGGTGCGCGCCGCACCGGACGCATCCGCTACCAGTTCATACGGCTGAAACTGCTTGTAGTCCGCGGATTGCGGGTCGTCGCCGATCTGGTCGAGCAGTACCACCGTCTTGCCGGGGTCTGTGTTCACGGTGACCGGGTAGGAGCAGCCGGTGCCGCGGGCGTCTGCCGAACTGCCGAAGCTCTGGCCCTTGTCGACGCGGATGCTCGTGACGGTCGCCCCCGCATGCGGCGCGGCGACCGCGATCGCCGCGGCCAGCGCACTGAGCGACGCCATGGTGGCGGCTGCCCTGTTTGATTTACGCACGTTGAAATACTTTCTGTAGCAATGGATTCCCCCGTTTGGAGTTGAAGCGAACTATACCGGCGACCGGCAGTTCCATACCCTGCCTTTTCCGCAAGCGCCGCGGAGCCTCGACCATGCCGACCCGCGCGAAGCCCGGCCGATACCGGCGCACTGCCGAGGTACCGCTGCCGATGTACCGATTCCCGTCGCGTACCGGCTCAGAGTTGACGAGGCCCCCGGTTACCAACCCCGCAACTCGGAAGGTCGGATGCACGGTAACGAAGCCACTATCGGATGATGCTCGCCCGAACGCGGCTACACCTCAGTTCGCCAGATCGAGGCGTGCTCCGCCTAGCTGCGGCCCAATCCTCGACCTTCTTGTCTCCGTGTGGCGCCCGTTCGACGCGTGGTTCGCAGCGCGCGACACCCGGCATGCGGCACGTGGTTCGCAGCGCGCGACACGCGGCTCAAGTTGGGGATACGTGGCACGCGGTTAGAGGTTCACGGCGCATAGCGCGCGATTCACGGCGGCGCGGGACGCAACTCGCGGCACACGGCACACGGGTTCGCGGCACGCGGCACGCGGCTCAGGGTTCGGGATTCGAGATTCGAGATTCGGGATTTGCGGTTTACGGTGCACGGTTCATGGCGCGCGGTTCACGGTTTATGGCGCGCGGGTTCAC
>NZ_BAGH01000476.1 GCF_000308715.1 Nocardia tenerifensis NBRC 101015 | reverse complement strand
ATTCGATTGCCGTCGCCGCGCCGCCGGCCGGCGGCGGGCTGGGTCAGCGGCGCCCGCGCTTGCTCGGGCAGCTGCGCGCGCAGGGCGGCCAGCTCGGCGGGCAACTCCGCCGCCGAGGGCATACCCAGCCGCATCGCGCCGAGCGGTCCGAGTAGTTCCCTCTTCTTCCGCTCGACCTCCGCGGCCGCGGCCTGCGCCGCCTGCACCGTGGCGCGGGCGATCTGCCCGTAGCCGAGTTCCTCGATGCCCTCGGCGTACTCCGTCCGGACGATAGACCCGGAGGCGTTGACCACCACCGTGATTCGGCCGTGCTCGACCGTCGCCGACGCGGTCAACGCGTCCCTGGCGGCACGCATGTCGCCCAGTGTGCCCAGGGCCGCGGTGACGGCCTCGATCAGGTCGGCGGCCTCGCTCGCCGCGCGCTGGTTCTCCGGCCGGATCATGCCCGAATCGCCTCCGCCATCGCCTCTGTCAGTTCGTCCGACTCCACCGACAGGCCCGCGTAGCGCGCCAGATAGTCGGACACCTCCGCGGGGTCGGCCTGATCGTCCAGGTCGGGCAGCAGCACCAGGAACCGGCTCGGATTCGGCTCCTCGTCGCCGACCAGCGCCACCAGTTGCCCGCCGCGCATCCGCAGCACCAGCAGCGGGTTGTCGCCGTCGGGCACGTCGGCGAAGGCGGCCTTCACCGCCCACTCCAAGTCGGAGATCGCGATGTCCACCCAGCCGATCGGCACGCTGGACCCGAGCGACGGCCAGGTCAGCGGATCCACCGACACCAGTGCGGGGTCCGGCCACGGCCTGCGCCGGTCGAGCTCGGCGACCAGGCGCCGCAGGAAATCCAGGATCTGCTCCTCGGTGAATCCGTCGGCGAGCTGGACCGCGAGCTCGGGCACCGTCCGCGTCGCGACGGCCTCGGCGAACGCGGGATAGAACTCCGCCACCGTCGCCACATAGCTGACCCGATCGATCAGGTCCGTCGCCGCGTCGGCGACGATCTCCGCGCCGGACAGCTCATCGACGTAGGCCATGGACGCGCAGAGCTGCACCAGCAGCTCCGGCTCGGCGTCGAATTCCGTTGGCGGGCTTTCGTTCTCAGTGCCCGGCCGCTCGATGGTGAGGCCGTCCAGGGAGAACGGGCGGTCCACGGCCTGCGCGGCGCTGTCCCGGTCCTGCATCAGCACTTCCCTTCCCTTCTATCGCCCGGTGGCGACGATGTCCCTGGCGATCAGCGCCGACTGCCGGTCGAGCATCGGCCCGCCCGGCAGCTGGCTGACGATCTGCCACGGCGCGAGTTTCGGTTTCGTGAGCCCGAGGACGGTGGCCGTCGCGGCGTCGGGGATGCCGAAGCGGACCCCGGTGTCGGTGACGTAGAACAGCGCGTCGCGCCGGGTGCTGTCCGGCTCAACCCCGGTCGCCTGGATGAACTCGCCGGTGGACGCCGGGAGGTAGGCGGCGTCGGCGCCCTTGCTCGCCACGAACGCCATCGGCTCGACGCCGGCGAGCGGCAGCCTGGTGCCGAGCAACATCCGCAGGCGCGCCGCCTGATCGCCCTCGTCGCGCGCCCAGGACAGGCAGGCCACCGGGTCGCTGTCGGCGGAGACCAGGGTCAGGTCGTCGTCGGGAAACTGATCTAGCGGCAGGACGTCGACCACCGGGATGCCCCGGATCGCGTCCGGCGAGAGTTTCGGAATCACGGTGAGCCCCATGGAGTTCGAGGTGCGCAGCACCCGCGCGGTGAACTCGGAGATCCGCTGCACGCCCTCGGCGAGCACCACGTACGAGGTCGAGCCGGCGACGTCGTGCACCCTGATCACCGAGCCGATGGGGAACTCGCCGCCGCGCACCGCGCTCGGCTCGCCCGCCCGCGGGATCGCCGGCACCGCGAGTTCTGGCACGGCCACGCTGGCGTTGAGCAGGCCCGTCCCGATCGGGCGCGGGCGAATGGCGCGCAGCTGCGGCAGGGCCGAGACGATCGCCTCGTTGGCGGTGTCCACCCGTGCGTGCTTGCCGTCGTAGATCAGGTAGGTCACGCCGTCGTGCGTGGCGAGCACCGCCTCGCCGCGCGCCGCGGGGCGCACCTGGGCGTCGAGCCGCGGCGGGCCGGCGAGCACCGTGCTGCGCAGACCCGCGGACACGTCCT
>NZ_BAGH01000477.1 GCF_000308715.1 Nocardia tenerifensis NBRC 101015 | reverse complement strand
GGGCGCAGCACGCGCAGCGGCACGCCGTTGGCGACGGTGCGCGACACCGCGCGGCTGGCCTCCGCGAAACCCTCCGCCGTCTTGAACGCCAGCACGATCCCCGGCGACTCGAAAGTGGCAGCGATGCTCGGTATTTCGCACAGCTCGAGCAGCAGGTCGAGGCTGCGCCTCTTCAGCTCGATCAGCGTGCGGAAGCCCGCCGCCGCGGCCGTCGCGGTGCAGGCGCGCGCGAAATGCCCGAGCCAGCGCAGCGATTCGCGGTCCGCGCGCGGCTTGACGTAGAACGGCGCGTCCGCGCTCAACATACCCAGAGCACGAAATGCGCGCAGGCCAGGTTCAGCGAGCGGGGCGGCGCCGTGCGTGCCGACGAAACCGGTGTTGCCGGAGGAGCACGACTGCGGGCCGCCCAGCGCGCCCCGCTCCAGCACGGTGACCGAGGCCCCGGCGCGGCGCAGGTGATAGGCGCAGAACAGTCCGGCGACCCCGCCGCCGACCACCACCACATCCGGGTCGGTGCGCACGGGCGCCGCCCCCTCGCTCGTCACGGGTCCGGCCTACACGGACACGACGAAGAAGTTCGTCGGCAGGTTCACCACGACCCGCTCGTAGATCTCCGCCATGACCGCCGGGCCGGGCTCGGCGAAGGTGCCCGCCGGCGGCTCGGCGAAGCGGATCACCGACCGCCCGGCGTCGAAAAGCTGTGCGCCGTGGCCGAAGTCGCCGACGATGGCCGTCCCCGGCTCGACGAGGCGGGTGCGCACGATGAACACGCCGTTCTCCTCGAGGTCGGCCATCAGGCGGCCGGTGCCCATGGCGCGGTAGTAGTCGACCGGGTTGATGATCAGTCCGTCGGCGGTGCCGCCCATCTGCTCGACCTCGTTGCAGGCGCGCAGGATCGTAGAGGTGAACGGGCCCTGCGTGGTCATCCGCTCGATCCCCGGAATGTTCAGCAGGCCGCCCTCGCCGCTGATGATCGTGTAGTTCTCGGCGGTGCACAGCCGGACGATCAGGCGGTAGTTGATGAACGACTCGAAGGTCTCCGGGTCCTCCCACATCCCCGGCGGCACCTGCACCCACGCCGTGGTGGTGAGCAGTTCCGGGATCGGCGACTTGTGAAAGTGGCTGGCGAGTTCGCGGCGCACCTCGGCGCCCTCGATCGGCGCGTCGTCCGCGCCCGGGGCGCTCTCGTGCCAGTAGAACTGACGCGGATCACGGGACAGGTCAATGGCTTTGAACGCGTTGCGCGCGGGGTAGCGCGGTTTGCGCCGGGAGCTGGTGAGCGAGTCGGTGATGGTCACGTCGTACTCGACCGCCGCGTCGAGCCCTTTCTCCGCGCAGCACTCGGCGAACCGCCGCCCCGGCGAGGGCTCCTTCTTCCGATCCGAGACCACCTGCGCCAGCGTCTCTTTGATGCCCTCTGTCTTCAGCATGTCGTGCTTCCTTCCCTTTTGGCGGTCCCGGACACCTCGGCCTCCCAGGGCAGGTGCGACGAGGTCGGCCCGAGCACGCTCGCGCCGCCGTCGACCAGCTGGACCGTGCCGGTGAGATAGGAGGCCCGCTCGCTGACGAGAAAGGCGGCGACGGCGGCCATCTCGTCCGGGCGGGCGATCCGGCCGACGGCGGTGTGCGTGCCCATCGCGGCGAGCCGCGCCTCGCGGTCGTCGTCGGTGGCCTGTTGTCCCGCAACGCGTTCCAGCAGGGGAGTGCGAGTGGCGCTGGGCGCGAGCACATTCACCGTCACGCCGTCGCGGCCGACCGCCGCGGCGAGGGACTGGGCGAAGCGCACCACGGCGGCCCTGGTGACGCCGGACATGGCCAGGCCGCTGATGGGCACGCTCGCCGTCTCCGACGCGACGAACAGCAGCCGGCCCCAGCCCGCGTTCCGCAGATGCGGCAGTGCGGTCAGCGCCACCTCGACGGCGGGCAGCAGCACCCCGTCGACGGCCGCGCGATAGTCGGCCACCTCGAACGTCGCCGCGTTGCCGGTCGGCGGGGTGCCGCCGCTGACGACCACGATGTGCAGTGCGCCGAACGCCGCGACGACCTCATCGATCCAGCGGCGGACCGCCGCGCCGTCGGTGATGTCCACGCTCGTGGCGTGCACCCGCCCGCGCGCAACATTTTTCACGGCGACCTCCGCGGCCGCCAGCCGGCCGGGGTCGCGCGCGCCGAGGGCGACGTGCGCGCCCTCGGCGGCCAGCT
>NZ_BAGH01000478.1 GCF_000308715.1 Nocardia tenerifensis NBRC 101015 | reverse complement strand
TGCGCGGCTGGCTCGACGGCTTCGCCGAGGCGGGACTCATCGCCTACTGCCCCGACACCAAGTGCTGGGTCGAGCGACACCAGGCCGTCCAGAAGGGTTGGCGTGGATCGGAATTGGTGTCGTAAATCCTGTTCGCTCAGAGGTCCGTCCTGCGCGCCACGGCACGCAGCGCAGTATCCAGCCGGGGGTAACACGAAACGCGCGCATAAGCGTCCGACAAACCGAAGACTCGTTCGGTCGGCCGCGACGACACCACCACGGCGAACCGGTGCAACCGGCCCTCGGCCCGTTCGGCGGCGCGCACGAGCACGTCGACGCCGGCGAACCCCATGAAGC
The DNA here is from genome assembly GCF_000308715.1 of Nocardia tenerifensis NBRC 101015. Lineage (GTDB taxonomy): Bacteria > Actinomycetota > Actinomycetes > Mycobacteriales > Mycobacteriaceae > Nocardia > Nocardia tenerifensis. The sequence continues at coordinate 1,879 of NZ_BAGH01000478.1, read as the reverse complement.
CGACCTCGCTCAGGTCGACCACCATGGCCCTGGCGTGCTCACTGTCCTGCACGGCGAGGTCGAGCAGGGACGCGGTGGCCAGGTCGATCTCGCCTGCGACGTAGAGCACGCGCGTGCCCGGTCGCAGGGTACTGCGGCGAATGCGCAGGTTCCCGCGCACGAATTCGCTCGTGTTCGCGGGGGAATGACTGTGTGAGAACAGCCGTCGGGAAGTGCGGGGGTACCGAGGACTCAGCTGATTGGTCATGCACGACGCTCCAGACCAACGCGAACGGGCGCGCCGTTGCGCGTGAATAGGCAGCAGCCCGCGCTATGCAAGCCGCACATGGGCTCACAAAGGGCTGCAAAGGCTCGTGTCTGAACCTCCCGTAAACGTACTCCCGTAGCCGTGCACAGACAACCGATGCGCACGTTTGGCGCGGCGGAGCACGGGTACGACGCTGGGATGGCCACGAGTGATCGGATCGCTCAGCCCTGGGGTGTGCGCACTCCGTACGGGCGCGGAGAGAACTGGCCGTCGCGCACCGACATGTTCCTCGCGGACGGTGTGCGCGCGGAAACGGTCGAACGGTGGGTTCCGTCGGCGTCGGTGCTGCACTCCAATGGCGACGCCATGGACATCGCCGTCAAGGACGGTCGCATCGTCGGGGTGTGCGGACGCACGAACGACCGGGTGAATCGCGGCAGGCTCGGCCCCAAGGACTTGTACGGGTGGCAGGCGAACCACGCGGCGCAGCGGCTGACCGAGCCGCTGATCAGGGTCGACGGCCGCCTGGTCCCGACGGACTGGGACACCGCGATGGAGCGGATCGCGCGACGCAGCCGCGAACTGCTCGACGGTCCCGGTCCCGAGGCGATCGGCTTCTACACCAGCGGGCAGCTCTTCCTGGAGGAGTACTACACGCTGGGCGTGATCGCGCACGGCGCGATCGGCACCCCGCACGTCGACGGCAACACCCGCCTGTGCACCGCGACCGCCGCCGAGGCCTTGAAGGAGTCGTTCGGCAGCGACGGCCAGCCTGGCTCCTACGCCGACGTCGATCACGCGGACGTGATCGCGCTCTACGGGCACAATGTCGCCGAGACCCAGACGGTGCTGTGGGCCCGGATGCTGGACCGGCTGGCCGGCGCGAACCCGCCCGGCCTGCTGTGTGTCGACCCGCGGCCCACCAAGGTCGCCGAGTACGCCACCGTGCACCTCGCGCCCCTGCCCGGCTCGAACGTCGCGCTGATGAACGCGCTGCTGCACGAGCTGATCGAGCACGACTGGATCGACCACGACTACCTGGCCGCGCACACCATCGGCTTCGAGGATCTGGCGCAACAGGTTTCGGGCTGGACGCCCGAGCGCGCCGCCGACATCTGCCGGCTCGAGGCGCGGCAGATCCGCCAGGCGGCCGAGCTGCTCGGCGCAGCGCCCCGGCTGCTGTCGACCGTGCTGCAGGGGTTCTACCAGTCCCACCAGGCCACCGCGGCCGCCGTCCAGGTCAACAATGTGCACCTGCTGCGCGGCATGCTCGGCAAGCCGGGCTGCGGGGTCATGCAGATGAACGGCCAGCCGACCGCGCAGAACACCCGCGAATGCGGGGCCGACGGCGATCTCGCCGGTTTCCGCAACTACGCCAACGCCGACCACGTCGCGGAATTGGCCGAATTGTGGCATGTCTCGCCGGAGGACATCCCGCACGACGGGCCGCCGACGCACGCGATGCGGATGTTCGAACTCGCCGAGCAGGGCTCGCTGCGCATGCTGTGGGTGTCGGCGACGAATCCCGCTGTGTCGCTGCCGGAGTTGGCGCGCATCCGCGGCATCCTGGCGCGCCCCGAGCTGTTCCTGGTGGTGCAGGACATCTTTCGCACCGAGACCGCGGAGCTCGCC
>NZ_BAGH01000479.1 GCF_000308715.1 Nocardia tenerifensis NBRC 101015 | reverse complement strand
GGCCGCGCCGCGCAGATCGGTGCCGGCCGGGGTCCCGACGACGTCGAGCAGGGCCGCGCGATGCCAGCGGCTGCCGGTCGCGCGGGTGCCGGTCAGGTCCGCGCGGGCCAGCCGGGCCCTGGTGAAGTCGGCCTCGGTGAGATCGGCGCCGACCAGGCTCGCCTCGTCCAGCCGCGCGCCGACCAGGCGGGCGCCGCGCAGGATCGCCCGCTCCAGGTTCACGCCGACCAGCCGCGCGCCGGTCAGATCCGCGCCGGTCAGGTCGACCTGCCGCATGTCGCGGTAGGACAGATCCTCGCCGACCAGCATCGCGCCGCGCAGGTCGGCGCTCGGCGCGGTGCGCAGGCGGGTGGTCAGCCGGATCGCGTTGGTGCGGGCGACCTCGTCGGCGATCGGGTCGTCGAGCACGCCGTCGGCCCAGGCGCGCGCGAGCCGGACATCGGCGAGATCGCACAGGAAGTCGATGGACAGCTGGGACAGCGGCGCGTGCGCGAGCTGCGGCGGGGCCGCGACGCCCGCGGCGAACTGCTCGGCGACGTGGTTGGCGACAAGCCATTCCGGCACCGATGAGTGGATGAACCCGAACAGGTTGTCCTCGGTGCGCACCAGCAGGCTGCCCGAGCCGATGGCGTGCGCGGACTGCTGCACCGACATCCGGTTCGCGCCGGTCATCTCCACCAAAGACTGTGCCACCTCGGTCAATTCGGCCAGCCGCAGGTACGGTTCGCCGGTCTCCCAGATCCGCAGCGCGAATTCGGTGACCGCGAGCCACAATTCGTTGAGGCCGAGCCCCGGCAGCGAGCCCGCCGTCGCGGCGGTGCGTTGCACCTCGTAGGACAGCCAGGATTCGAGGATCTCCCGGTACAGCCCGGCCGCGCCCACGGTCTGCTGCGCGCCCGCGGCGGCCCGCAGCCTGCGCTCGTCGAGATCGGCGATGAAGCTGAGCATGCGCGGGTTCTTGGCCAGGCCGAGCAGGTCCTCGATGCCGGTGATCAGCCGCATCCTGGCGTCCGCGCGCCGCGCGTCGCCGCCGTAGCGGTTGGCGAGGAAGGCGTGCACCTGCGCGGGCGTGAAGTCCTCGATGGTGAGGATCTGCCGGTCCTGCAGCAGGCCGACCCGCTCCCCCAGCGCGGTCAGCACCTGGGCGCGCGACTCGAAATGCTGTGTGCGGCTGGCCACCACGATCTTCGCCTTGCCGACCGCGGCCTGCAGCAGGGTCTCGAGATGGTCGGCCGCGAACTCGTAGCTGATCCGGGTGACGAGTTCGTCGAAGCCGTCGAACAGCAGCACCACGCGGCCCTCACGGAGCATGTAGCGCAACGCCTTCAGGTCGATCCGGTCCTCGCCGTGATTGGCCAGGTGCGCGGCGACCAGCGCGTCCACCGAGTGGGTCTTGTCCAGCGTGCGCAGGTCGATCAGGATCGGGATCAGCACCGGCATGGTCTCGGTGATGCGGCGGGCCAGTTCGTGTAGCGCGAAGGTCTTGCCGCGCCCGAAATCGCCCAGCACCAGGACGAATCGGCCGTGATCGGCGGCGACGAGGCGCAGCAGTTCGGCGACGAGATCGTCGTCGACCCGTTGATCGCCGTGCTCGAGCGCCCGGAACCGTTGCGGCACATACAGGTCCGGCGGGTAGCGGCGGTCGGTGCGCAGCCGCTCGACCTGCTTGGCGATGTAGTCCTCGAGATCGAGCAGACCCTGGAACTCGGTGAAGCTGCGCACCCGCAGGCCGTGGCTCGCGGCCTCGTCGCGCAGCGAACGCGGCGGCGGCGCACCGCGATAGACGAGCTCGGAGCCGTATTCCGGGTCGCTGCCGAGGAATTCCTCGATCGCCTGCCGGGTCATGTCGCCGACGTGCACGCCGACGCGCCACTGCGCGGTCACGTCGTCGCGCTGATGGGTGATGAGCAGGTGCGGCGGGTCGGTCTCGACGCGGCGGACCTTGGCGTCGGGGTAGCGGGTCTCGCACACCTCGGCCACCCGCTCCAGCAGGCGGTTGTGCGGGTCGAGGATGACGGGGGGCTCGGTGGCCGGCTCTTCGGGTCCGGTCAGCTCGGGGGTCACGTTAGTGGTAAGTGCCGCAACGGCATTGGACCACGGTGAGGTCAGGCGCGCGGTGGGCTCGGCCGAGCGGGCCGCAGTGGCGGAGTATCGGGCCAGTCCCTCGGTGGTCAGGTGGATGATCTCGTCGCGGCCCGCCGCCCCCGCCGGGATGACGGGCAGCTTGCCGTCGAGCC
>NZ_BAGH01000480.1 GCF_000308715.1 Nocardia tenerifensis NBRC 101015 | reverse complement strand
GTGTGTGGAGTGCTAAAAAAAATCTGTGCCGGTTGGCATAGGTTATCTGAATCAGCGGAGATGATCCGACAGAGATGAATGGAGTGTGTTGGAGGTGGCGACCATGCTGATGCGTACCGATCCGTTCCGCGATCTGGACCGACTCACGCAGCAGGTGTTCGGCACAGCGGCCCGGCCCGCGGTGATGCCGATGGACGCCTGGCGCGAGGGCGACGAGTTCCTGGTGGAGTTGGACCTGCCCGGAATCGACCCGAAGTCGCTGGACCTGGACATCGAACGCAATGTGGTGACGGTCAAGGCGAGCCGCCCCGAGCTGGACTCCGGGCGGTCGATGATCGCCGCGGAGCGCTCCCGCGGGGTGTTCAGCCGTCAGCTGTTCCTCGGCGACGGCCTCGATACCGACCACATCCGCGCCGACTACACCGATGGCGTTCTGCGCCTTGTGATTCCGGTCGCGGAGAAGGCCAAGCCGCGCAAGATCGAGATCGAACACCAGGAGCGACGTCAGGCGATCGACGCCTGACCGGGCGCCCTGCGCACTCGCGGGCGGGCCCGAGGTCGGGGCCCGCCCGCACGACCATGTGAACATCTGTGAGAGGAGCACGCCATGCCCATCGTCCCCGTCGTCTGGCCGGATGGCGCTCGCGTCGAATACGGTAGGGCGACGCGACGGTCGCCTCTAACACCGCAGGGGACAGGCCGAGCTGGCTCCCGGGAACTGAGGGCGGACTGCGGCATGGTTTGCGACTACACGATCACGGCGCGTGCGGCGCACCGGAACACCGCGACGGCGGTGACGCGATGAGCGGCGAGGCTCGCGCGTTGGCGATCCGGCAGGACTGGACCGGCTCCGCGGCGGTGCTGACCGTCGGCGGCGAGGTCGACGCGGCGTCGGCGCCCCAACTGCAAGCGGCCTTGACGACCGCGCTCGATCAGGAGCCCACGGTGCTCGTGGTCGACCTCTCGGCGGTGCGGTTCTTCGGCTCCGCCGGGCTCAGCGTGCTGCTGTTCGCGGCCGAGAAACTCGCGAAAGACGCACTGCGCGTGGTGGCCTCGCCGCAGGTGCGGCGGCCGATCGAGGTGACTGGGCTCGACGGGCTGCTCGAGGTGTTCGCCACCGTGGACGAGGCGCTGACGCCCGGGGAGACCCCGAGCATCGCCTGACGCGCGCCTCGGTGGTGACCACGCGGATCTCGCCCCGTATTCTCTAGCGACAGTATGGCGTCGGCGTAGACGTGATTCCCCGCGTGTCCGCAGGCGTCGCCACGGATTCGGCTTGCCGCGCGTGAAGGGAATCGATGAACGCCAGCCCGTCGCCGTCGCCACCTCCGCCGATTTCGCCACCGCCGAATCCGCTGGAGTTGACCTTCGACGCCGACGCCACCCAGCTCGCCCCCGTCCGGCTCGCCCTGCGGGAGTGGCTCGGTCGCACCCGGTTCGCCGCCGACCAATCCGCCGACGTCCTGCTCGCGGTGGGGGAGGCCTGCGCCAACGCCATCGAACACGGCCATCGCTTCCGCGCGGGCACCATCCGCCTACGCGCCTGGCTGACAGACGACTACCTCCGGGTCACCGTGCACGACTCCGGCCGCTGGAAACCCGACGACAGCCCGCCGAACCCGCTGCGCGGCCGTGGCATCCCCCTCATGCGAGCCCTCATGGACTCGATCGCGGTGACCCCCGACGAGTCCGGCACGATCGTCGAACTCGGCACCGCCCTTCGCCTCTGAGCGGGTCATCGGCCGAACCGAGCCCGGCGGGAGCCGCCGGACCCGGGTGGTTCGGCTTCGGTTGGGGTGGTTCAGGATTCGGCGAAGGTGATGAGGGAGACGGCGGGGGCGGAGACGGTTTGGACGGTGGGGGTGTTCGGGATGCGGATGTGGAGGAAGCCGCCTTCGATGCGGACCTCGACGTCGTCGATGGTGCGGACGGGGCGGCCGTCGCCGTCGAGGAGGGTGTAGCCCTCGACGAGGGTGACGTTGCGCGCTGGGCGCCAATTCGGGGTCATGGCAGGGCCTTTCGCGGGGGCGGCGGGTGGGAAGTCGAGTTCGGGCTCGGCGACGTGGTTGAAGTAGTTGGACAGCGTGTTGAGCGCGATGTGGCCGACGATCTCGCTCAGCTCGGCGTCGCCGACGCCGTGCGCGCGGGCGGCGGCGATGGCGGCGTCGTCGACGCGGCCGCGGGTGCGCATGACCGTGCTCGCGAACCGCAGCACGGCCTCGGCGTGCGGGTCATCGGCTCGCGCGTCGCGCGTCGCGGCGATGGCCGCGTCGGTGAACCCCATCCGGCCGGCCCGCATGGTGTGCGCGGCCACGCAGTAGTCGCAACCGTTCTCGCTGGCCACCA
>NZ_BAGH01000481.1 GCF_000308715.1 Nocardia tenerifensis NBRC 101015 | reverse complement strand
CCGGCCCTCGGCGCACGGCTGCGCTGGCCACATCCGCTACCGCGCGGGTCGCGATGCCGAGCAGCGGCCGCAGCCCGACGGTGGGCGCCGAGGCGAGCCCGTCGGTGAACGGGCACTGCGAGACCACCGCCGCCACGCGCCGATCGCGCGCGGCGACGCGCAGCACGTGACCGCCGCTGAAAGACGTTCCGAATACAGCGATTCGGGACGGATCAACGCCGTCGAGAGTCGCGGCGTAGTCGATCGCCGCCGTCCAGTCGGCGAGTTGACGGCCGATGCTCAGCACCTGTCGCGGCTCGCCGTCGCTCGCGCCGAAATGGCGATAGTCGAAGACCACCACGGCGATTCCGGCGGCGGCGAAACGCTCGGCGAAGGCGTCGAGGCGCATCTCCTTGACGGCGCCCAATCCGTGCGCCATGACTACCACCGGGACCGCGCCGTCGGTCGTCGCCGGCCGGTACAGCCAGCCTCGGACTGTGGTGCCCGCAGACGGGAATTCGATATCCGAGCGGGGTGCGGTCATCGGTCGGCTCCTGCCACGTGTCGGCGACTGAGACCTCGCGTCTCATTCGCTCGATCATGGCACGAGCCCGGGCGAGGGGCGAGCCGGACCGCCTCAGGCGGTCCGGGCGCTGAACTCGATCACCAATGCACGGTGACGGGATCGCCGACATCAATGGTGTTGTACACCCATTCGGCGTTCTCCGGCGCGAGATTGATGCAGCCGTGGCTGACATTCGCGTTGCCCTGGTCGTCGACCGACCACGGCGCGGAGTGGATATAGACGCCACCCCAGGTGAGGCGCTCGGCGAATTCACCGTTGATCACATAGCCCTCCGGCGAACTCAGCGGAATGCCGATGGTGCGCGAGTCGAACACCACGGTGCGCGCCTTCTCCAGCACGGGGAAGGTGCCCTCCGGCGTCGGATAGCGCGGCTTGCCGAACGACGCGGGCATTGTCCGCGGAATGCCGCCGACGGTCAGCGTGAATGTGTGCGCCGACATGTCACCGTCGCCGAAAACGCCCGGGTTGGTGTTGAATTCGGTGCGGGTGTTGCCGACACCGACGGTGATGCGGGAATTGGCGGGCAGGAAGCCGGTCGGCGTCCACACCGCCTCGCGATCACTGGTCCACGCGAACGTCCCGGTCAGCGGTTCGGTGGCTTCGATGTCGATACTCCGCTCGGCTTTGGCGCGATCGGCGATCGGCGCCGCGAAGCGGATGGTCACCGGATGGGCGACGCCGACGACCTGTCCGTTCGCTGGTCCGATGGCTTCGACCGGACTCGCCGCGGTGGTGTTTCCGATCAGCGTCGCGGTCGAGGTTCCGGACCAGAACGCGGCCATGACCGCGACCAAGATCGTTAGGAAGAGATATCGAATGACTTTTCTCATTGGCTCCACCCCTTCGAGATGGTGGTAGGCAGCAAACTCCAATTTTAGGCCGGAGTGATCACCACGAACCGTGCATCGATCCCGGCCGTTCCGTGGTCGTCACCGACCACCATGCCCCTCTCTATGCGGCCTACCCGCGCCATGCACCGCCAAACCGCGTCGCTATAACACGACAATTCGCGAAAACCGTGCAACGACACGCAGGCAATCAGTTGGTCAGCGCCTCGGGCTCCGGCCGGCTGTCGAAAGCCGCGCGGGCGGCGACGATCCGATCCTGATGCTGGACGGCCCAGACGCCCATCATGTGGCTGATCTCGCCGATGCTCTCGCCCATGTCGGTGAGCGAGTACTCGACCTTGGGCGGGACCGTCGGGTACACCGCCCGGTGCACCAGACCTTCGCGCTCGAGGTTGCGCAGCGTGCGGGTGAGCATCTTCTGGGTGACGCCGTCGAGGTGGCGGCGGAGCTCGTTGAAGCGCACCGGGCCGTCGTGGGCGCGCAGCACGCCGAGAACCAGCAGCACCCACTTGTCGGCGAGCACGGAGAGAACCTCGCGGGCGGGGCAGTGCTGCACGTAGGCCTCGACCAGCGTGGGCGCGGGGGCAGTATCCATCGGGTACCTCGGGATCATCAAAGTGCCTTCTTTCCAATGGATACTAGGTCGCCGCAGAATCATCGGCATGTTGGCAATCACGCAGCGCGCGTACGGCGGTCCGGAAGTTCTCGAGGAGACAGAGGTGGAGCGGCCGCGGCCGGGAGCGGGGGAGGTGCTGGTGCGGGTCGCCGCCACGAGCATCAACGCGGCGGACTGGAAACTGCGCTCCGGACAGCTCGGCGAGTTCGGAAGTATGCCGCTGACACTGGGTTTGGACGTCTCGGGCGTCGTCGAGGAACTCGGCCCCGGCGTCTTCGAGTTCCAGGTCGGCGAGGCCGTCTACGGGGTGGTGCTGGGCGGCGCGAACGCCGAATACG
>NZ_BAGH01000482.1 GCF_000308715.1 Nocardia tenerifensis NBRC 101015 | reverse complement strand
GGCGACGTGGTCCTCGCGGCGGGCGCGTGGTCCACCGAGTGCGCGCGCCTGGTCGGGATCGACCTCACGCTGCAACCGATCAAGGGCTACAGCGTCACCGTGGACATGCCGCCCGGCGGCCCGAGCAGGCCGGTGCTGCTGAGCGAGGGGCGCATGGCCATGGTGCCGCTCGGCGACCGCCTTCGCCTCGGCGGGCGGCTCGAGCTGACCGGCATGAGCACCGCGATCTCCGCGCGTCGCGTGCGCGGAATGCTGTGCACCGCAGGCGAATACCTGCCGGACCTGGCGGGGCTGCCGACCCGCGAGGCCTGGAGCGGCCTGCGCCCCTGCACGCCCGACGGCGTGCCGCTCATCGGCCGCGCCAGCCCGCGCAACGTGCTAGTCGCGGTCGGCTACGGCCACATCGGCATGGGTCTCGCCCCGGCCGGCGGCGAGCTGATCAGCCGGATCCTGGCGGGCGAACGACCGGCCATCGACCCCCTGCCCCTGCGGCCGGGCCGTTTCACCAGCACTATTTCTTAAGGCGTCACCAGTGATCGAAAACCAAGGTGTCAAGGGCGACACCACCATCGGCGTACTCTGCCTCGATACCGCGTTCACCAAGATCCCGGGCCATATCCGCAACCGGGCGACCTTCGACTTCCCCGTCGACTACCAGGTGGTGCGCGGCGCGACGCCCCAGCGCATGGTCACCGAGGCGGACCCGACCCTCTTGGAACCGTTCATCATCGCCGCCAAGGAGCTCGAGGCGCGCGGCGTCGCCGCGATCACCAGCGGGTGCGGCTTCCTCGTCATCTTCCAGCAGCAGCTGGCCGACGCCGTGCAGGTCCCGCTGTACAGCTCGAGCCTGATCCAGGTGCCCATGGTGCACCGCATGATCGGCGCGAACCGGAAGGTCGGCCTGCTCGTCGCCAAGAAGGCCGCGCTCACCCGGCGGCATCTGGCGGCGATCGGCGGCGAGTCGGTGCCCATCTGCGTCGCCGGGATGGACGCGGGCACGGAGTTCCGCGAGGTGATCCTGGAGGGCCGCCGGACCCGGCTCGGCGCCGAAGAGCTCGGCGCGGAGGTGCTTTTCGAGATCGATCGGCTCGCGGAGGCCAACCCGGACATGGGCGCGCTGGTGATCGAGTGCACCGATCTGGTCCCGTACGGCCACGCCATCCAGGACCGGCTCGGCCTGCCCGTCTTCGATATCGTCACGCTCACCGAGATGGTGCACCGGAGCTTAAGCCACCGGCCTTTTCGCGAAAAGCGTATCGCCTGAGTGGTTTACGACGTGGCAGTCGAGGTGAGCGGCGTCGAGGGCCCGGAGTCTGGCACCCCCGCGTAGTCCGGCAGCTCGACGCCGTTGATCGCGCGCCCGACCAACTCGGTGAACCACTCGCTGGTGAAGTCCGGCGCCGGCTCGGCATCCGGCCCGGGGACCTCGCGGCTGCGGGCGTTCAACCGCCCGATCTCCTGGTTGGCCTCGACGAACGAGCGCATCCGCTCCTCGTAGCGGGCGAACCCGGCCTCGGGATCCCAACCGGCCGCGGCCAACTCGCCGGCCAGCACGTACGCGCCGACCAGGGCAAGCCCGGTGCCCTGCCCGGACATCGGCGACGAGCTGAACGCCGCGTCACCGAGCAGCCCCACCCGCCCCTTGGACCAGCGGTCCAGCACCACCTGGCCGACCTGGTCGAGGTAGAAGTCCGGGGTGTCGTCCAGGTGCGCGAGGATGCGCGGGCTCAACCAGCCCAGGCCCTCGGTCCGCTCGCGCAGCAGGCGCTTCTGCCCCTCGATGTCGCGGTAGTCGACCTCGAAGTCCTTCGAGGCGAAGTAGAACATGGCCATCGCGCGGGTGGCGTCGTGGATGGGGCGCAGCAGGGCGGAGCGCCCGGTCTCCTGGTACTCGAGCAGCCAGCGGTCCAGGCCGAACTCGTTGGGCACGCTGTAGAAGGCGAGCACGTGCCCGAGGTGATGGATGAACTGCTCGTGCGGCCCGAAGACCATGGCGCGCAGGGACGAATGCAGGCCGTCCGCGCCGATGACCAGATCGAAGCGTCGGTGGTCGCCGCCTGCGAAGGTCACGTCGACGCCGTCCGCGTCCTGGGTGAGCTCGGCGATCCGGTCGCCGAAGAGGTATTCGACGCCGTCGCGGGTGTCGTCGTAGAGCACCTGGGACAGGTCGCCGCGCAGGATCTCGATCTCGGAGATGTAGCCGTCGCCGTCGTTGTCGTCGGCGGGGAAGGCCTCGAGCACGTTTCCGTCCGCGTCCACGTTGTACGCGCCCGCGGTGTCGGTGCAGGCCGCGCGGACCGCCGCGTCCAGGCCCATCCGCACGATGACGTCCTTGGCCACCCCGCGCGCGTCCACTGCCTGCCCGCCCGGGCGCAGCTCGGGCGCCCGCTCGACCACGGTCACCTGGGCGCCGCGCCGACGCAGCCAGTGCGCCAGCGCGGGACCCGCGATGCTCGCGCCCGCCACCAGTACTTTGATCTCACTCACCGTAAACCTCTTTCGACCGTCCGAATCACGGACGGTCCGTGATCTTACGAGGGCAGACGGGTCAGGCGCGGGAGATTC
>NZ_BAGH01000483.1 GCF_000308715.1 Nocardia tenerifensis NBRC 101015 | reverse complement strand
GACAGCGACGGCGGGACAGCGAGGGCAGGCCAGCGAGGGCAGGCCAGCGACGGCGGGCCAGCGACGGCGGGCCAGCGACGGCAGGCCAGCGACGGCAGGCCAGCGACGGCAGGCCAGCGAGGACCGGACAGCGGGGCACCGGACCCGAGAACGCTGGGCCAGCGAGACGCCGAGCCTGCGCGGCCCTGCTGCGCGGCCCTGCTGCGCGGCCCTGCTGCACGGTCAGCGCGTACGCCGCACCGACGCCGTGCATCGTGACGCGGGCAACGCATTGCTTGGTCCCGATCGTGCGCAAATCGCCGTCGATGCGAAGAGCAGGCAGGGGGCGAGCGCTGGGCACCAGGCCCGCGAGATGCCGCACCGAGGTGCCAGGCTCACGCGACGCTCGACCTCACGCGACGCCCGACCTCACACGACGCCCGACCTCACACGACGCCCGACCCCATACGACGCCCGACCCCATACGACGCCCGACCCATACGACGCCCGACCCCATACGACGCCCGACCCACACGACGCCCGACCCCACACGACGCCCGACCCCATACGACGCCGGAGCAGCGAACCGCCCGACCCAGGGAGGCACCGGACCCCCGAGGCACACCGGGCGAGCGAGACGCCGGATCAACGAGGGGCCGGATCAACGAGATGCCGGACAACGAGATTCGGAGTCAGCGAGATTCTGAGTCAGTGAAGTACCGGATGCCGCCGCGCTCCCACCCCGGATCTCCGTCGATGACGAAATTCAGCCAGGCGCGGCGCATTTCGTCTACCAGCTGCTGCGGACGCTCACCGCGCAGCATCGGCGCGTCCTGCCAGGCGTGCTCGTTGCCGAGGAGGAAGGGCAGTTCGAGGCAGTGGCATGCGCGCAGCGGGCTGTCCTGCGGATGCCAGTCGAACCGGAACAGCCAGGCGGGCGCGCCGGCCGGATTGCGTGCCTCGCTCAGCCGCCGGGTCGGCGCGGCGAACAGTTGCTCGGTGATCGCCGCGACCGCGTCCCAGTCGTGCGAGAAGAACGCTGCCGCTTCATCTCTGGTCGTCCCCATCAGCATGGGCATGCCGTCCGTGCGGGCACTCACCGCGCCCACCGGGTCGGCGGCGACCACCGCTCCATCGGCCACTAGTTGGAACGGCGGCACCACCCGACCCTCGGCCCCCATGGCGACGGCCCGCTGGGCGGCGAGCATCGCCTCGACGGGTACGTCGCCGAGCTGCTCGGCCTCAATCCCCAACTCCCGCAAGAACTTCGCGCCGGTCTCCTCGGCCTGGTCCGGCGCGTCGGGCAGCATGCCGAGCGGCGCGCTCTGCAGGATCGCCCGCTGGAACAGCCCGTCGGCCCGGTCGCCGGACAGCATCGCCACGATCGAGATCGCGCCCGCCGACTGCCCGGAGACAGTCACCCGTGCCGGATCACCACCGAACGCGGCGATATTGTCGCGAATCCAGGTGAGCGCCGCGATCTGATCCAGCAGGCCCAGATTCCCGTCGCTCACCCCGGGCAACCGCAGGAACCCGAGCGCGCCGAGCCGATAGTTGACCGTCACCACGACGACGTCGCCGAGCGCCGCCAGTTCTGCCCCGTCGTACCAGCCGAGACGCCCCGTCCCGCTGGAGAACCCGCCGCCGTGCAGGAACACCAGCACCGGATGATCGTCGCCGGGCGGCGCCCACACGTTCAGTGACAGGCAGTCCTCGGCCTGCGGCACCGCGAACGACCCCATCACCTGATCCAGCCGCGACGCCAATTGCGGTGCCGCCGGACCGGATTCGACCGCGTCGCGCACATCCTCCCACGGGGCCACCGCCTCCGGCACACCGAATCGCACGGCTCTGGCGTACGGAATACCGCGGAAAACCGTCACCGCCCCCTCGATGACGCCGCGAACCTTACCGGTGGCGGTCCCCACGACAGCCGACTGATTGCTTTCACTGGTCATGCGACCGAGTCTCCCGCGACAATGGTCCCCGAGCCAGCACTACGCCGCCGCACGCCGCGATCCGCCGAAAGTACGCCGAAATGAACCGGATTCGGTCACCCTCCGCCTCAGCAGCCACCATCCCCCACTCCACGAAGCCTTTAGTGCCCATAACCCACCACCCTGGGCAATGGCGCGGTGCCAGCTGCCCCTCCCGGTCGAGCGCCGACAGCCTCTGCCGCAACCAGCAAGGTGCGCGACCCCGCGAGCAGAGTCGAATGGTCGCAATTCGATCTTCAACCACGACCATTCGACTCTGCTCAATTCCGGCTACGCCGGTGTGCGAGCCGCACAGCTGGGTTTCGGCCCCCCACCAGCCTGCACCCCACATAGCAGGGCACCGGCACCACCAATGTGCACCCCGCACAGCTGAACACCGGCCCCACGGGCGTGTGCTCGTCGAGCCTGGGTGCCGGTCCACGGTCGTGGCGGGCACGGATTCGGGGTAGCCGTTGAGATCGCCGACGCCGACCGTGCCGAAGCCGGTGCCCACCCGCCCCGCACAACGGGACACCGGCACCACCAGCGTGCACCCGCATGGCCGAACTCCGGCACCACCAGCGTGCGCCCCGCACAACGGGACACCGGCCCCACCCCCCTGCACCCC
>NZ_BAGH01000484.1 GCF_000308715.1 Nocardia tenerifensis NBRC 101015 | reverse complement strand
GCACGGCCGCCGAGCCCGTCGCCCAGCCGCCCCAGCCGACGCTCAGCACGCCTCGCCCCGGATGGGTCCGCGCGAGTGAATCCATCGCGGCGGTGGCGGCGGCGTCGGCGGCCCGGCCCGGGGTGCCGAGCGCGCCGAGGGCGTCGGAGAACAACAGAATGAAGTCGGTCGGATCGGTCGCGGTGAGGGCGATGAGGTTGCGCGCCGCGCGCAGCCTGGGGGCGAACGCCGCGGTCAACTGCCTCGCGGTGATCGCCTCGAAGGCGGCGTCGGTCGTCGCGCCCGCCGCGTGCACGACGCCGCGAACGGTCGAGCCGCACGCGCGGATGTCGTTGAGCGCGTAGGCCAGATCGCGCGGGTCGGCGGCGTCGCAGCGGACCACGACGATGCGGTCCTCCAGTCCATCCAGCGGCGGCGGCACCGGTCGGGGAGCCCGGGTGAGCACCACCACGTCGCGCGCCCCGGACTCGAGGAGCCAGCGCACCGCGACCGCGCCCGCCGCGCCCAAACCTCCGGTGACCACGTAGGTTCCGGTGGGGTCGATGGCGGTCGCGGTCGGTCGGAGCAGGGCCGGGGTGAAGCGACGGACGGCGAGAGTGCCTGCGGTGATCCGTATTTCGCCGAGAGGTTGTTTCGAGGTGTCCGGCAGCTGCGCGACGAGGTCGGCGAGTGAGGCCAGACTCCGAGGATCGGTGTCGGTCCAGACCAGGCGCACCACCCGGTGCGATTCGAGCTGTAGGGACCGAACCAGGCCGGCTATCGCGTGCGGCACGGCCACCGCGTCGGGATCGGCCAGGCGAGGGTCGGTGATCGTCGGCAGCACGATGGTCAGGGCGGCGGTGCCGTCGTCGGCGTGTACCCGCTGGAGCAGATCGAGCACGCGAAAGGTCGTCGCGGGGGTGTCGCGCCCCGGACCGATCGGATCGGAAGGCCTTGCCGCCGAGTCGTTCTCGCCCGCATAGACCAGTACGACCGAGGTATTCGCGCGGCCCATCGGCGGGGCGCTGAGGAGCGGGCGTGCGGCGTCGGGCTCGCGGCGCACGTGCTCGATCGGCAGGGTGGCCGCCAATGCGTCGGCCAACCGCAACGCCGATCCCGACGCGCCGATCACCAAGGCGCGCCGGGCAAGTCGCCTGCCGCGCCGGTGAGCGAACTCAGGATCGATTGGTTGCCAAGTCTCCTCACGAAAAGAGGCAACCCGTGATGCCGTAGCGACACGGGTCGTGCGCTCCGCGAACCGGATTCGCACGCCGGACAGCGCGAGGCACGGCACCCCGTCCTGATCCGTGCCGATGATGTCGCCGGTGAGCCCGGCGGCGGTGCGCTCGCGCAGAAACGCGTGCGCCTCGAGCACCGTGCGATTCGGCTCGGCCGACAGCCACGCCGACGCGATGCCGACCGGCAGCGGCACCGCCTCGGCGGGCGCCTCGTCGTGCGCCGCCGCGACGAGCAGGTGCAGGCAGCCGTCGAGCGTCGCGGTGCGATCCGGATCGGCGAGTTCGAACAGGCCGATCGCGCAGTCCCGGCCGACGGCGAGGCCGCGCAGCACGCGAAAGCCGGGCCCGTACGCCGGTCGTGAGCGGCGCGATCCGGCGTAGCGACTCGCGGGCTCGATCGCCCGCATGCGGTGTCGCCCAGCCCGGTTGGCATCCACCACCCGCATCCATGCGACGATATCCGCGGGTGTGGGGTCACCGCCGGGCCGCGCCGATGCCAGCGCTGCGGCCTCCGTGACCTCCACCCGCAGACTTCCGTCACCGTGCCGGCGGTAGCTCGCCTCCGGCAACATCGCGAGCGCTACCCGCTCGTGCACCACGAAATCGGTGAGCACCGTCGCGGACCCGGTGCGCGCCAGAGCCAGCAGCCCACGCAGCCAGTGCGCGGCCGGCACAGTCGGCACGCCCTCGACGACATCATCGGTGAGATCCGCAGGGGTAAGGCCGGACTCGACCACGGGCTCGATGCTCGAAGGAAGCCGGCGCTTGCGCCACACGCGCCTGGGTGCGGTGCCGAACGGGCCTTGTGCGGACCAGTCGACCGGTCGGCCTTCCAGGTGCAGCCGGGCCACGCAGGCGAGGAACGTGCCCGCCTCGTCGTCGCGACTGGCCACCGCGTGGGTCGCGTCGCGGAACTCCGGATACTCCTGCACAGCCGAGGCCAGCAGGGAGTGCGGCGCGACCTCCAACACCGTCGACAAGCCGTCCGCGGCGGCCCGTTCCAGCGCGGCGGCGAGTTCGACCGTCCTAGAGGCGTTTTCGGCCCAGTACTCGCCATCCATCGCCGCTGTGTCGATCAGCTCGGCCCGTCGAGCAGTGGAATACACGGGCGTGTGCGGCGTCATCGGCGCCAGCCCGTCTCCGAATCCCGCTGGTACCCCGGCGAACAACGGAGCGTCGGCGACAACATCGTCGGGCAGTCTTGTCGCGACCATATCGCGGCGCCTGGCCCGCCGGACGAGCGTATCGATGTAGCGCGGAGTTCCCGAGACGACCACCGAGCGCGGCCCGTTGATCGCCGCGATGCCGACCTGCGCCCGCATCGGCTCCACCAGCTTCGCCGCATCGTGCGGCGCCGCCTCCAGCAGCGCCGTCGCACCGGCGAGCGCCGGGAGCATGCCGCGCCGCACCACGACCGAC
>NZ_BAGH01000485.1 GCF_000308715.1 Nocardia tenerifensis NBRC 101015 | reverse complement strand
GGCCGGGTGGTTGAGGGCGGCGCGGTCGGGGGCGGCAAGGTTGATGGCCGGGTGGTTGAGGGCGGCGCGGTCGGGGGCGGCAAGGTTGACGGTCGCGCGGTCGGGTGCGGTGCGGTCGAGGGCGGCAAGCTCGAGGGTCGCGTGGTCGGTGGCGGCAAGGTCGATGGTCGAGCGGTAGCTGGCGGCAAAGGCGCTCCGGCGCAAGAGCTTCCGGCGCTCACTGTGCCGGAGATACTGGAAGCCGAACGCGCGTACCGCGATTCCCCGCGTCGCGCGGTGGACCGCGAGTACTGGCTCGGCCAGCTCGACGGGCTCGGCGCGCCGATGAGCCTGGCCGGTCGCCCCGCCCCCGCCCAGGCGCGGCCGCACCGGGTCACGGCCACCGTCGACGCCGCCACGGCCGAGTTGCTCGCCGACGCCAGGTCCAGGCACGGCGCGACCTTCCCCGAACTGGCTCTCGCGGCGTTCGCCTGCTTCCTGGCGCGGATGACGGCCCGCACCGAGGTCACCCTCACGCTGCCCGTTCCGGCGCGCACCACCGCCGGCCTGCGTCGATCCGCCGGTTCGATGTCGAATGTGGTGCCGCTGCGGCTGTCCGGGCTCGACACCAGCACGGTGGGCGCGGTCATCGCCCAGGTGCGCTCGACCGTCATCGGCGCGCTGCGCCACCAGCGCTACCGCTTCGAGGACATGCATCGCGACAGCGGCCGGGATCAGGCCCTCGGCGGCGGATTCGGGCCGCTGGTCAATGTGCTCGGGTTCGCCGAACCGTTCCGGCTCGGCGAGCTGACCGGCCAGGTCCGGCTGCTCGCGCTCGGGCCGGTCGAGGATCTGATGGTCAACGGTTACCAGGCCGGCCCCGACGACCGCTCGATCAGCATCGACTTCCAGGCCAACCCGGCCCGCTACCGCTACGACACGGTGGCGTGGCAGCACCGCATGTTCCTGGCCTACTTCGCCCGCTTCCTCGGTGCCGAAACCGATTGCCCGATAATGACTCTCGACCACACGGTGCCCGCGCCGACGGCCACGCCGCCCGCCGGGCCGGTACGGGTGCTGCCCGACCTGCTGCGCGCGAGCGTGGCGCGCGACGGCGTGGCCGTGCGGGACGGAGACCGCGCCATGAGCTACCGGGAACTGGACGAGCAGTCCTCGCGCCTGGCCCGCGAGCTCATGGCGGGCGGCGCGCGCCCCGGCGAGTTCGTGGTGGTGGCCGTCCCGCGCTCGCTGGAGTCGGTGCTCGCCCTGTGGGCCGTCGCGAAGTCCGGCGCCTGCTTCGTCCCGGTCGACCCGTCCGATCCGGTGTCGCGGATCGCCGCCGTCATCGCGGATTCACAGGCGAGGCAAGGCATTACGGTCGAGGCGGTGCGGGAGAGGTTCCCCAGCGACACGGGATTCCAGGATCGCCTCGACCTCGTCACGGCCGACTCGGACTGTGCGCTCGAGGACGACGCGGCCGGGTGCGGCATCGACTGGCTCGTGCTCGACGACCCGCGGTGCACGGCGGAGATCGAGCGCCGGGCGGCCACACCGGTGGACGACGCGGAGCGCCCGCGCGCGCTGCGGCCCGCGCACTCGGCGTACCTGATCTACACCTCGGGCACCACGGGGCGGCCCAAGGGCGTGGCGGTCAGTCATCGCGGTCTCGGCTCGCTCACCGACTACATCGTCGATCACTGGGGCGTCGGCCCGGACTCGGTGGTGTTGCACTCGCACGCACCGTCTTTCGACGCGCACCTGCTGGACGTCCTCGCGGCGTTCGCCTCCGGCGCGCGACTCGTGGTGCAGCCGCCGGAGGTGATCTCCGGCGCCGAGCTGGCGCGACTGCTGCGTGAGAGCGGCTGCACGCACTATCTGACGACCCCGGCCGTGCTCGCCACCCTGTCGCCCGCGCAGGTGCCCGATCTGGAGGTGGTGGCCGTCGGCGGGGAGGCCTGCCCGGCCAAGCTGGTCCGCGAATGGGCCCCGCACGTGCGGTTGTTCAACGGATACGGGCCGACCGAGGCCACCGTGATGGCGACGGAGACCGCCGCCATGTCGATCGACGAGCCGGTGACCGTCGGGCACGCGCTGCCGGGAGTGCTTGCGGTGGTACTGGATTCGCGGTTGGGACGGCTGCCCGACGGGGCAAGGGGCGAGCTGTACCTCGGCGGGATCGGCGTCGCCGACTGCTACGTCCGCGACCCCGCGGGCACCGCCGTGCGGTTCATCGCCGACCCGTTCGGGGTCGGGCAGCGGCTGTACCGGACCGGTGACCTGGTCAGCGCGGGCCCCGACGGGGCGTTCGAGTTCCTCGGCCGCGTCGACGCCCAGGTCGAGGTGCGCGGGCGGCGGATCGAGCCCGCCGAGATCGAGGCGGCGCTGCTGGCCGGGCCGGAGATCGCGTACGCCGTCGTGACCGTCGCCGACGCCGGGCTGCCGGAGGCGCGGCTGGTCGGGTACGTGGTCGCCGCGCCGGGGATGGCCTTCGACGCCGCGGCCACGCGGCAGCGGCTGCGCGGGATGCTGCCCGCCGCGCTGGTGCCCTCGGCGCTCATCGAGCTCGACCGGCTTCCGGTGGCGAGCAACGGCAAGCTCGATCGTCGCGCCTTGCCGCCGCCGGTCATCGCGCCCCGCCCATATCGCGCGCCCGAGACGGTGATTCAGCGTCTGGTCGCCGAACACATCGGCACGGCCACCGGTCAAGCCAAGGTGGGCCTGAACGACGACTTCTTCGAACTCGGCGGGAATTCGCTACTGGGCGTTGCGGTTTCGGCCGAGTTGGCCGCGGTGACCGGGGTTCCGGTCACGGTGCGCTGGCTGTACACGACGCCGACCGTGCTCGCGCTCGCCGAGCGCATCACCACCTATGACGGCACGGACACCGGCGACGACGACGCGCTCGGCGTCCTGCTCGCGTTGCGC
>NZ_BAGH01000486.1 GCF_000308715.1 Nocardia tenerifensis NBRC 101015 | reverse complement strand
GGCGACCCCACCCCGCTCGCACACCCGCACCGAGGCGCCGGCCAGGGCGAGCCGGTCCGCGAGCGCGCACCCGATCATGCCGCCGCCGATGATCAGGACGTCGGTTCCCCGCGCGGCGGTGCGGGGCGCGGCCGAGTTCATCGCGGGCGTGCTCCGTTCACCGATCGCGGCACGGAAAGCGGGTTGTCCGTGCGCAATTCGAGCGGCAGCAGGTCCTCGGGCACCGACTGGTAGGTCACCGGGCGCAGGAACCGCGCGATCGCCGCGGTGCCGACCGAGGTCGTGGTGGGTGCGGTCGTCGCCGGGTAGGGGCCGCCGTGCTGCTGCGCGAACGTCACCGAGAGCCCGGTCGGCCAGCTGTTCCACAGCACCCGCCCGGCCGCGCTCACGGCGGCGGCGGTCAGCGCGCGGACGGTGTCGTCGACGCGGTCGCCGAAGATGGACACCGTTAGCTGGCCGCCCACCGAGCGGGCCAGCTCCAGCAGCTCGCCGGTGTGTCGGTAACTCACCAAAAGCGTTGCCGGTCCGAACATCTCGTGCAGCAGCGCGTCCGGATCCTTCAGCACAGTGCGCGCCGTGGTGGCGAGCAGCATGGCCTCGTCCGGGCCGCCGCCGGCGAGCAGCTCCACGTTCGGATGCGCGCGCACCCGCTCGACGGCCCGCGCGAAACCGCCGGCGATCTCGGCGTTGAGCATCTCCCCGGTCGGCACCGGACGCTCGCGGATCAGCTCGGCCAGCGCGCTGAACAGCGGCGCCTCTTCGGGAATCGCGACCAACCCCGGCTTGGTGCACAGCTGGCCCGCGCTCGCGCTCACCGCCGTAAGCAGTCCCGACGCGATCTCCGCCGCCTGTGTCCCGGCGGCCTCCGGGGTGACGAAGACCGGGTTGATGGAGCCGAGCTCCCCGTAGAACGGGATGGGCACCGGGCGACGGGATGCCAGGTCGTACAGCGCGCGCCCGCCCGCGGTGGAGCCGGTGAACGCCGCCGCGGCGACGGCGGGGTGGGTGAGTGCCCGCACCCCGGCGTCGCGACCGAAGACGAGCCCGAAAGTGCGACCGGGAGCGCCGTATTCGGCGAGCGTCTGATCGATCAGGTTGCCCACCGCGCGGGAGAGCAGAGGATGCCCCGGGCTGGCCTTGACGATCACCGGGCAGCCCGCCGCCAGCGCCGAGGCGGTGTCGCCGCCCGCCACCGAGAAGGCGAACGGGAAGTTGCTCGCCGCGAAGTTGACCACCGGGCCGAGCGCGACGTTCATGCGTCGCAGGTCCGGCCGCGGCGCGCCCATCGGCCACTCGGGGTCGGCGGTGTCGATACGCACGTCGAGGAAGTCGCCGTCGAGCACGAGCTGCGCGAACAGTCGCAACTGAAAACTGGTCCGCCGCAGCTCGCCCAGCAGCCGTGGCTCGGCCAGGTGAGTCTCCCGCATCGCGAGCGGCACCAGCTCGGCGGCGTGCGCGTCGAGCCGATCGGCGACGCCGCGCAGGACCGCGGCCCGGTCGGTCAGCGCCATGGCCGCCCATGGCGCCGCGGCCGCCGCCGCCGCGGTGGCGATCGCGTCGACCTCCTCGGCGGTGGTGTCGCGAACGGTCTCGGCCGTGCTCTCGATCATCGCTTGCTCCTCGTCTCTCTGTGTACCCCGCTACGCCCTGCCTACCGGTAGCCCTTGGCGAGCAGATCGCTGGTGTCCCCGGCGATCTTCGCGGCCAGCTCGGGCGCCAGCGGCACGCGCGGCGGCCGGCACTTGCCGCCCTTGCGGCCGGCCAGGTCCTGGGCCAGCTTGATCGCGTGCACGAACTCGGTCTTGGAGTCCCAGCGCAGCAGCCGGTGCAGGTCGCGGTAGAGCGGCAGCGCCTTGTCCAGGTCGCGGTTGATCGCCGCGTTGTACAGCTCGACCGTCGACCGCGGAATGGCGTTGGGGTAGCCCGCGACCCAGCCGACCGCGCCCGCGATGGCGAGCTCGAGCACCACGTCGTCCGAGCCGACGAGGACGTCGAGTGCGGGCGCGAGCTCCTTGATCTCGTAGAACCGCCGCACGTCGCCGCTGAACTCCTTGACCGCGACGATCAGCCCCTCGCCGTGCAGCTCGGCCAGCAGCGCCGGGGTCAGATCGATGCGCGTGTCGATCGGGTTGTTGTAGGCCACGATCGGCAGGCCGACCTCGGCGACGGTGCGGTAGTGATCGAGCACCGACTCCCGCCCGCCGCGATAGGTGTTGGGCGGCAACAGCATCACCGCCTGCGCGCCGGCCTCGGCGGACTGCTCGGCCCACCTGCGCGCCTGCAACGCCCCGTACGCCGCGATGCCGGGCATCACCGTGAACCCGTCCGGGGCGGCCGCGACGGCCGTCGCCACCACTCTGGCCCGCTCCTCGTCGTCGAGGGTCTGGTACTCGCCGAGCGATCCGTTCGGGCTCACCCCGTGGCAGCCGCTGTCGGCCAGCCACCGCACGTGCTCGGCGTAGGCGTCGTAGTCGACCGAGTAGTCCTCGGCGAACGGCAGCGTCGTCGCGACCAGGATGCCGTGCCAGGGCTTGGTCGGGGCCGAGGTGATCGGTTCGGGCATGTGAGGCCTCCATCTGCGCGATATCTCCGGACACCAGTGGTCCAGATGCGATGTGACGTGTGACATTGCACAAGCTAACGGAGTGATCGCGGTCACGCAAGAGGAACGGAGGAATCGCGAGGAGACGGAGAATACGTCGGCGGCGTAGCGCGTACGCGACCTGCTCAGACAGCGGCGCGCCGCCCACTGTTCGTGGACGGCGCTGCGGCTGTTCGGGTTTCGAGCGAGGGTCAGCGGGGTACAGGGGTGACCGCGATGGGCGGGATGGCCTCGACGCAGGAGGTCGGTCCCGGGCTGCCCGTGCGGACGAATCGGGTCACGAGGTCGGCGATGCAGCCGCTCGGCTCGAGGTCGGGGACGTGACCGGTGTTGGGGACGGAAACGAAAGTCGCCCTGGGGAATCCGGCCGCGACCCGCTGACCGTTCGCGTCCGGGGTGATGGCGTCGAGATCGCCGGACAGGACCAGCACCGGGACGTCGGGCAGCGCCTGGCGCTGCGGTTGGTGCGACCGGGTAAGTCCCGGCCACCGGAGGCACGCGTCGCCGCCGTCGCGCTGCCCCGCGCTGAATCCCTCGGCGCTGAAGGCGCCGAGCCCGTCCGGCGCGCCGGCGGCGAGTCCGGCGCGGTACTGCCGGACCCGCTCGGGCACCGCCGCGTCCCTCGACCAGA
>NZ_BAGH01000487.1 GCF_000308715.1 Nocardia tenerifensis NBRC 101015 | reverse complement strand
GCACCCGGATGGGTTCGGGCGCGCCGCCCGGGTCGGTCATCGCGCCTCGATCGGGAACCGCGCGGTGACCGCGAATCCGCCGCCCGGCCGCGGCCCGGCCTCGAAATCGCCGCCGAACAACGACACTCGTTCGCGCATGCCGACCAGGCCGAGGCCCGATCCGCTGCTATCCGGGGCGACGGCGGTCTCGTTCACCGGACCATCATCGCTGACGCACACGCTCAGCTCGTGCGCGGCATGCCGGATCTCCACGCGGGCGCGGCCGGTGTGCGCGTGCTTGACCACGTTGGTAAGCGCCTCCTGCACGATGCGATAGGCCGTCGTCTGCAACAGCGCGGGATAGTCGGCGGGCGCTCCGATGACCGCGTACTCCACGGTCAAACCGTCGTGGCGCAACCCGGCGACGAGACCGTCGATCTCGGCGAGCCCCGGCTCGTCCGCCTCCGGTTCCCGTCCCGGCTCGCGGATCTGCGCGAGCACCCGCCGCAGCTCGGTCAGCGCCGACCGGCTGGCCGTCTCGATCGCGCTCAACGCCTGACGCGCCTCGCCCGGCTGCTCGTCGAGCACCAGCCGGGCCACGCCGGAGCGGACCGCGACCATGCTCAACGTGTGCGAGATCAGGTCGTGCACGTCGCGCGACACGCGCAGGCGCTCCTCGGCCCGGATCCGGCGCTCCTCTTCGGCGGCCTGACGAAGTCGCTGCGCGGCGATGCTGTCGCGGTAGTCGCGCCGGGTCCGGATCATGTCGCCGATCAGCCACGCCGGAACGGCGATCAGCAATTGCACGAAGTCTTCTTCTTGATCGGGGTGCATCCGCATGCCGGTCATGCCGGTGATGTAGAGGGCGACAAGCGCTAAGCCGGTGGCCCACAAGGACTCTCGACGCGAGCGCAGGTCGGCCATGGTGAGCACGGCGACGCCGAAGGCGGGGCCGGTATTGCTGACCCACGGCGTGAAGCGCACGCCGAGCAGCGCGGCCAGGCACAGCACGACCGCCACCGCGATCAGCACCGCCAGCGGCCAGCGCCGCCGCACGATCAGCGGTATCACCGCGGCCGCGCCCAGTGCCGCGATGGCGGGCGTCGAGCCGGCCCCGCTGACCGCGCCGAGCAGCACCGGCAGCGTGAAGACGGCGAAGCAGCCGACGGCGATCGCGAGGTCGATCGCGTCCGGCCCGGCGTGACCCGGCCGGTGCCCGAATCGGGACAGCCGCTGGTGCCACGGTCGCGCGGTCGGGTCCGGCGGGGATGCGGAGAGGGCCATGGCGCAGACGGTAATCGGCTCGCCGGTACCGGCACATCGCCCCGGAGTCCAGCGCGCGAGTCATCCGGAGGTCGGACGATCCGGGCGGCGTCCGCCTCGGCGGGTGGCGCGAGCGTGGCCGCCGGGATGACGACAAGGCCCAGGTCAGCGGGCGAGAGTTGGGGACATGAACATCTATGACACCGGATCGCGCCGGGTGGACCTGCGGACCTCCCTGTCGCGCCCGCTGCTCACCATCGCCGCTGTGTCCCTCACATTGGGCGTCGTGGCCGGGGGCGTGAGCTATCTCGACCGCTCCCCCGTACCGGAGGCGCACGTCGACGGTACGGCGGCGTGGGGGACGCACATCGCGCTGTTCGCGTTGACGGTCGCCGCAGGCATTGTGGTGGTGCGCCGAATCGGCGTCTCCGCGTTCACAAGACTTCTCCTGTCCCCCGTGACTAGCGTTGCGGCGCAACGACTTACCACCACCGCGCGGTCGATCTTCCACCACCCGACCGCCCTGCTGCGCCTGCTGGCCGGCCTCCTGCCCGCGGCCGTGGTGGTGTACAGCCCTTTTCGCATGGGCATGCAGATCCTCGGCGGCCTCGACCCGAACTTCACCGCCAATGCCTGGGGTGGGCCGAGCTATCTCGGCGCCATGGCCTGCCACTACCTCGACGCCCTGCTGCTGATCGCCGCGTCGACCGCACTGCTGCACTGGCTGCTACTGCCCGCCGATAGGCGCCGCTGAGCGATCGAAACCGCGGCGAGTGCCCAGAACATCCGGGGTTTCTGCACTTTCGCAGATGACACCTGCGCATTTCACCCTTGTGTGGGCACAGGTGGGCACTGATACTGACCAACCGAACCCGTGTGCGTTGCGTCACACGCGTGCGGGCAGTGTGGAAAGTAGAGGAACAACTGGATGACGTCCACGATGGAAGCCGCCGAGTCCGAACAGGGGCTCGCGCGGGTCGCGCAGTCACTCGCCAGGTGGACGGAGAAATGGTTCCCCGACGCCTATGTCGTCGCGCTGGCGGGCGTATTCGTCGTCGCGCTCGCCGCCTTCGCCAACGGTTCCTCGCCCAAGGCGGTCGCCACCGCGTTCGGTGACGGCTTCTGGGACCTGACGACCTTCACGCTGCAGATGGCCATGGTGGTGCTCACCGGCTATGTCGTCGCCACGTCCCCGCCCGTGGCCCGGCTGATCGACCGGCTCGCCCTGGTCCCCAATAATCCGGCGAGCGCCGCGGGGTACGTCGCGTTCCTCTCCATGGCGGTCTCGTTCCTGAACTGGGGACTGAGTCTGGTCTTCGGCGGCCTGCTGGTCCGGGCCATCGCCCGCCGCACCGATCTGCGGGTGGACTATCGCGCGCTCGGCGCGGCGGCGTTCATGGGCCTGGGCGGCGTGTGGGCGCTGGGGCTGTCGTCCTCGGCCGCGCAGTTGCAGGCGAACGCCGGCTCGCTGCCGCCGGCCCTGCTGAAGATCACCGGCCTGCTCGACTTCGGGACCACCATCTTCACCTGGCAGTCGCTGCTGATGTGCGCCATCCTCATGGCGCTGACCATGGTCATCGCGCAGTGGTCGGCGCCGAAGGGCGAGGCGATCAAGACGGCCGAGCAGCTCGAGGTCGACCTGGACGACCAGCCCGAGGAGGCGACGCCGCGCACCAGGCCGGGCGAGTGGCTCGAGTACAGCCGCGTCCTGCCGATCCTGGCGGGCCTGATGACCATGGCCTGGTTGATCTTCCAGTTCCTCGCCAAGCCGGCGCTCACCGTGGTCAGCAGCCTCAACGGCTACCTGCTCGTCTTCCTCGTGCTCGGCCTGGTGCTGCACGGCACGCCGCGCAAGTTCCTGCAGGCGGTGACGCTGGCGGTGCCGCCGACGGCGGGCATCCTCGTGCAGTTCCCGCTCTACGCCGCCATGGCCGCGATCCTCACCAAAGCCAAGGGCCGGGGCGGGATCACCGTCTCCCAGCACCTCGCGGACTTCTTCACCAGCAT
>NZ_BAGH01000488.1 GCF_000308715.1 Nocardia tenerifensis NBRC 101015 | reverse complement strand
GATTATGAGTCTGCTCACCGTGCAGAACCTGATCGACATCGTGGTGGGCAAAGCGAAGCAGGCCAGTGACGCGGCCTGAGCCGGCGCCGCGGCTGCACGGACGGGTCGCGCTGGTCACCGGCGCATCCCGGGGCATCGGGCGGGCCACCGCCCTGCGGCTGGCGGCCGAAGGCGCGAGTGTCGCGGTGAATTACCGCGCGGGCGCCGCCGCGGCGGGCGAGGTCGTCGCCGAGATCGAGGCGGGCGGCGGCAAGGCGGTGGCGATCGCCGCCGACGTGGGTGACGCGGACGCGGCGCGGCGGCTGATCGAGCAGGCGGTCGCCGATCTGGGTGGGCTCGACATTCTGGTGAACAACGCCGGAATCGCCCGCGACGGATTGATCTTCAATCTCGCGCCGGAGGACTGGGCCGAGGTGATGCGGACGAACTTCGGCGGCGTCTTCAACTGCACCAAGGCCGCGATGAGCCACTTCATGGCACAGCGCGACGGTGTCATCGTGAACGTCTCCTCGGTGATGGGAGAGGCCGGCTGGATCGGCGAGTCGAACTACGCCGCCTCCAAGGCGGCGATCAACTCCTTCACTCGGTGCAGCGCACTCGAGCTGGCGCGCTTCGGTATTCGGGTCAACGCGGTGTTGCCCGGTTTCACGCCGACCGACCTCGTCGCCGGGCTGGTCGCCAAGGACGGCGGGCGCACGATCAAACAGCAGATCCCCTGTCGCGAGTTCGCGAGCCCGGAGCAGGTGGCCGATGTCGTCACTTTTCTCGCCGGACCGAATTCCGCGTACATGACCGGTTCCCTGCTGCGGGTCGACGGCGGCGCCGGCGCCGCCCTCGGTCTCGGCCGCCCCAAACTGTGAGGAACACCGACGTGCGTTTTCATCTCGTGGACCGAATCGACTCGTGGATCGCCGACCGCGGCATCCGCGCGCGCAAGCTCACCTCGGCGAGCGAAGAGTTCTGGCGACGCCAGCCCGACGGGCGGACGATCATGCCCGCGCCGCTGATCCTCGAGGCGCTCTGCCAGGCCGGGACCTGGCTGGTGATGTTGAGCAGCGACTACGACAGGCGAGCCGCGCTGCTCTCGATCGAACGGGCGGATTTCGAATCCGATGTGGTCCCGGGCGATGTGCTCGTCATCGACGGCACCGTCGTCTCGCAGTCGGCGGAGCGTGCCGTCCTCGACGGCACGGTCACGGTGGGCGAGCGCAGAGTGCTGACCGCGACCGGCATCATGTGCGTGCTGATGGCCACCGACCGCCTCGACGATCCCGCCGCGGTCCGCGCACACGGCGAGCAGTTGCTCGGCGGTGTCCGATGAGAAGGGTCGCCATCACCGGAATAGGCGCGGTCACGCCGCTCGGGCACACCGCGAGCGACACGTGGGACGCGCTCGTCGCCGGGCGCAGCGGCATCGGCCCGCTGACCACCTTCGACACCTCGACCTTCGACGTGCGGATCGGCGGCCAGGTCCGCGACTTCCGAGCTGCCGAGGGCGTCGATCGTCGCCTGGCCCGGGTCGGACAATATGGTGTCGCCGCGACCAGGGAGGCTCTGGCCGTCGCGGGCATCACCGCGGCGACGTACACACCGGCCGACCGCGGCGTCGCGATCGGTGGCAGCGTCGGTCGTCCCGAGTTGCAAACGGTGGTGGACGTCGCCCAACTGCGGGAAAGCACCGGCGCCCGGCAGATCTATCGGCATGCGCCCCGAGATGTGCTGTACCGCAACCAGAATGCGGCGGTGGCGGCCATCGCCGACGTCGCCGACGCCGCCGGTCCGATGATCAGTGTCAGTACCGCGTGCGCCGGCTCCGGGCACGCCATCGGCGAGGCGTTTCGCCACATTCAGGAAGGCGACGCCGCGATGATGGTCGCGGGCGGCATGGACACCCTGACCACCTGGATGGACGTCCTCGGCTTCAGCCTCCTCGGCGCGCTGACCACGGAGTACAACGATCGGCCCGGGCAGGCGTCACGCCCGTTCGACGCACGGCGATCCGGCTTCGTGATCGGCGAGGGAGCCGTTGTCGTCGTTCTCGAGGAGATGTCGGCGGCGCGCGCACGCGGTGCCGGTGTACTGGCCGAGTTGCTCGGTTACTCCTCGACACTGAACGCGTACCGCATCACCGACTCTCCGCCCGACGGCGGCGGCGCGATACCGGCGATGGCGAACGCACTGGCGGACGCGCGGGTCGCGCCCGGCGACATCGACTACGTGGTCGCGCACGGCACCGGCACACTCGGCAACGACCTCTCCGAAACCGTCGCCGTACGAACCGTTTTCGGTGAGCACGCCGACCGATTGGTGCTCAGCTCGCCCAAATCGATGACCGGCCACCTCACCTCGGGCGCCGCGGCCCTCAACGTGCTGGCAGCGGTAGGCGCCCTGCGCACGTCGACGGTGCCGCCGACCATCAATCTCGACTACCCCGATCCGAAACTGGATCTCGACTACGTGCCGAACATCGCGCGATCCATGCGAGTCGACACCGCGCTGGTGAACGCCTTCGCGTTCGGCGGCACCAACACCTGTCTCGTCGTCGGGAAAGCAGAGGAGTAGGAATGACCGTGCCATTGCCGCCCGGCATCGATCAGATCGTCGCGCTCGAGCCGGGTGTCCGCGCCATCACCATGCGGAATGTGCCCGCCACGCTGTCGGTGTTCGACAGCCACTTCCCACGCTTCCCCGTGCTGCCCGGCGTGCTGGTGCTCGACAGCATGGTGGCCACCGCCGCACTCGTCGTCGCGACGCCCGCGCAGCCATGGCGGCTGTCCTCGATCGGCGTCGTCCGGTTTCGGCACTTCATTCAGCCCGGTGATCAGGTCGACATCCGAGCCGAGCTGCTCGACGGACAGACCGAGTTCCGGGTCGACGCCTCGGTCGCGGACCGGGTGGTCGCCACCTGCCGGTCGCTGACCTTGGCCCGGCTCGCGGTGGAGGCACTGCGATGAGCGAGGTGGTCGTCACCGGGATCGGCCTGATCACCGCGCTGGGCGAGGGCCGCGAGCCCACGTGGCAGGCACTGATCGACGGCCGTACCGGCATCGCGCCGCTGACGGCCTACGACGCCTCCTCGCTGGCCACCAGGCAGGGCGCCCGGCCCGTCGGCTTCGACGCACGACGGTACGTGGAGCGCAAAGCGCGCCGATTCATGACTCCGGTCGACGAATACGCCACGGCCGCAGCGGTTCTCGCCTTGCGCGACGCCGGGCTCGACCGAGCCGGCCTGGACGCCGACCGAACCGCGCTGTTCGCGGGTGGCAACAAGGAGCTGTGCAGACCCGAAGGGGTGGTGGA
>NZ_BAGH01000489.1 GCF_000308715.1 Nocardia tenerifensis NBRC 101015 | reverse complement strand
GTCATCTCGCTCCTACCGTCCACTCCGCTGCGTCCGCCCAGCGTTTCTAGCACCGAACTTTCGGCCGGTCATGCCGTGCGGCAACCGCGGCCCGGTCCGTACACCATCCGTTAACCCACCGCCGCGCGACGCCGGCCTTACGCGCTCAACCTCGTTCGCGAATCCGGCACGCCGTGCACCGGGACCGTGCGCATCAACTCGCCGGCCGCCACCATGCGGTCGACCATTCCGTCGCAGGGGATCTCGGCGAGGAAGCAGGCTCTGGCGCCGTCGAGGCGGCCGTGCGCGACGGCCACTTGCAGTAGGTCACGGGAGTACTGCGCGAATTGCCGCGCCATCGCGCCGCCACCGCTCGCGGCCTCCGTCGCCCTGGCCAGCCAGCTCTCGAAGCTCGGGTATGGGTAATGCAAAATCATTGGCGCGGTGACTGTTCCGCTCGCGCCGGTGAACCCGGTGAAGCCGTGCTTGTCGACGGGTACGACACCGACGTCGAGCCGGACGGCACTGCGGTTCGCGGGGGCGTCGAGGAAGGGGGACACGCCGCTGACCCGGAAGACGGTGCACTCGCGGAACGGATCGGCGACCGGGTGCGGCAGCGGGAGGGCCTCGTGCGCGATGAAGGTGACCTGTCCGGCCCCGGGGATCTGCCAGCGGCGCCTGCCGTCGTCGTGGAACAGTTCCCTGGGGCCGAGCGGGAGCAGCCAGGCCATGTCGGCGGCGCGGGCGGTCGCGACCGCGCGGTGGATATTGGCCAACTCACGCTCGACCGGGTCGGCTGCGGAATTGCTGTTGTCGCACAAGACTATTCGGTGGTCGAGACTTGCCACGAGTGCGCGGACCGCCGGATCGTCGGAGTAGACGATGATGAGGTCCGCGTGAGCCGCGTGATGGTCGAGCCAGACCGTCAGCGGCGGCTCGAGCCGGTCGACGGTGACGCAGAGGGCGGTCGGGTCGTTCGCCGGGCGCGCGCCCCCGGTGCCGATGCCGCGATACACCCTCGTCGTCAGGTCATCGATCGCATGCTGTCGCAGGTAGTCGTAGTACTCCGTCCACGGGTTCACCCCCGCCGCGCGGGCCGCCGTCAGGTTCGGGCCGCCGACCGGGCGCGTGTGCCGGACGGTCACCGCGTCGACGATGGCGATCGACGAGGTGTCCCGGACGAATCTGGGCCAGTGGAAATCCAGGCCCCACCCGGTCTGGGTGGTGGCGAAGGTCGGCAGGCAGTGCAGCAGGAACTCCCGGTGGAAACACGGCGCCATGATCTCGACGAAGTTGGTGTATCGGAGGTCGAATCGCCGGTCCACCAAAGTGATCTCGTGGGTGTAGTAGCTGTCCTCGGTGAGCGCGGGCTGTGCGAGCGAAAGCCGGTAACGCGCGGCGTAGTCGAACATCGCGTTGATGGACGCGGTGTCGGTCGCCAGATCGTCGTCGGGCAGCCAGATGTAGTCGTAGTCGTCGATCGACTCGGCCAGGTCGACCGCCAAGACGTGGTGCAGGGCGGGCCATTTCGCGCCCTTGCGGTCCAACCGGCGGACGTCGCCGGTGCGATACCGGTGGGGGACGTCGCCGAAGTAGCTCACGACCAGATCCCAGTTTCGCGGCTCCGGGCCGGCGAGCCACTGCTCGTGCAGCGAGGTGTCCCCGGCGCGCAGCACCACGAGGTTCCTGCGTCGACCGGAGGCGCGGAAAACGCTGCGCCGCCGCCGGATCGACGCTCCCGCGAACTCCTCACGCGGCATACCAGCCCTCCCCCCACAGCGTGGTGAGGCGTTCGAAATACGTTTCGTACTGTGGCGCAACGACTTCGGTGGAGAACTTGGACACCGCGTAGTCGCGGATCTCCCGGTAGTCGAGCTTGTCGACGGCGTCGGCGGCCGCGCAGAACTCGCGCAGCGTGCGACAGCGGAAGCCGTGCACACCGTGCCGCACGGTCTCGGTGAACACACCCCAGTCGGTAGTGATCACCGGCGTCCCGCACAGCATCGCCTCCGCGTGCACGCCGCCGAACGGCTCCAGATACAGCGAGGGCACGAAAACCCCTCGGGCCCTGCTCATCAGCTCGCCGCGGCGCACGTGATCGACCACGCCGACGTACTCGGCGACCTCGGAGCTCGGCGCCGTACCCGCGCCCGCGACGATCAGCTTCGCCCCGACCCGCGCGCAGGTGTCGATGGCGACCTGTATGCCCTTCGCCTCGACCAGGCGGCCCATGAAGAGAAAGTAGTCATCCTTCTCGTCAGAGAACGGAAAGTCTTCCAGCTCATAATAGTTCGGGATCACCGCGTCGTAGAACTGGCCGCGGGCGCTCATCACGCCGGGCACGGTGGTGCGCGAACCGTAGACGGCGTGCATCCACGCGTAGCTCTCGAACACCCGGTAGTTGGCGAAGACTCCGCTGTAGCCGATGCCGAACTCGACGGTCATGAGTTCCGGGAAGGTCTGCGCGATGGGCTGCTGGCAGGTGCCGCCGAGCACGCAGATGAAGTCGCGGTCCTGCTTGCGCTTGGCGATCTCGGTGATGGCGCGCTCGTTGGTGGTGGTCCAGTGCGGATCGTAGGGATTCCAGGTGAGATTGTTGAGTTCGCGGTAGAGGTCGTTGCCGCCGAACCACTCGGCCTGCTCGGCCTTGGAGACGATGGTGACGAACTCGGTGCAGGGCGCGTCGTTCTCCTCGCCGCCGTACAGAAAGACTTCGTGGCCAAGGCCTGTCATCATCCCGGCGAAGCGCCGGATCTTCTGTGTGTAGGCGCATGGCTGATAGTGCTTGGTGGTCTGCGTGTTCGGGAAGTTCACTACATGAAATCGCATGGCGGGGCTCGCGTTCGGCTCGGCGGGTGGGTGGTCAGCGGTCGATGATGGGCCGGACCGACAGGGGGTCTTCGCCGACCGCCTCCTCCAGGTGCTCGGTGCTGTCGAGGTAGGCCGCGCGTTTACGCTGTTGTTGCTGCTGCTGTTGGCCGGCGGGGGCGCCGCCGCCCATGCCGCCGCCCATCGGGTAGCCGCCGTAGGGCATCGCGGCTGTGGGAGCCACGCCCGCGCGTGCCCCGGCGATCGTCTCGGCCGCGGCGCCGGACGCGCCCGCACGGGGAAACAGCTTGTCGTCGGCGGGATTCGCGAGTTTTCCCGCGCCCGCGCCGCCGCCCACCGAGCCGCCCGCACCGGCCGGCTTGATGTCGAAGCCGAACGGGCCGGACGCGCCGATCGGTCCCGACGCGGCCCACGGACCCGAGGCCCACGGGCCAGAGGGGAAGGGTGTCACCCCGGAGGCCAACTGCTGCAAAGCTTTCGAGAGCGCCGACAGTGGTCCGGACGCACCGCCGGTCGGGCCGGTGGCGCCGCGCGGGGCAGTGGTGTTCGACCCGCCGGTGGGTGAGTGGGAGCCGCTGCCGGTGGCCGAAGGCTTGCCGGTGCCGGCTCCGGGCGTGCCGCCGCCGCTGCCCATACCGGAGCCTTTGCTGCCACTGCCGCCACCGGATTTGCCGCCGCCTATGCCGCCACCGCTGCCCGATCCACCACCCTTGTTACCGCCCCCATTGTTTCCCCCGCCGCCTCCGCTGCCC
>NZ_BAGH01000490.1 GCF_000308715.1 Nocardia tenerifensis NBRC 101015 | reverse complement strand
TGGCCGCGCACCTGCTCGCCGCGGACACCGCGCCGGGCGCGTGGGCGGTGCAGGTGCTGCGCGACGCCGCCGAGCAGGCGCGGGCGGTCGACGACAACGGTTCGGCGGCAAGGTTTTTGGAGCTCGCGCTCACCGCGGTGACCGACGAGCGGGAGCGGCTGGACATCACCGGCACGCTCGTGTTCGTGACCTGGCGGGTGAACCCCTCGGTGGCCATCCGGCACGCCGCGCCGCTGCGGGCCGCGCTGCAACGCGGCGAGCTGAGCGGCCGGGCCGTCGTCGCGGTGCTGCGCTGCGCGCTCTGGTCCGGCGACGAGGAGACGGTGTCCCGGTCGCTCACGGTGCTCTCGGAGTCGCTCGGCCCGGACGACGCGCGCACGGCCGCGCAGATCCGGGTGGCGCGCCTCTGGTTCTACGGCCCGGCCCACGGCCGGCTACCCGATTTCGGCGATCCCTCCCGCACCAGCGCCGAGCCGTGGACCACCGCGATCAACACGCTCAGCACCGTGCTGACCCATGGCGGCAGCGACGCGGCGACGGCCAGCGCCGAGCAAGTCCTGCAGAGCTGCCAGCTCGGCGATATCGAACTGGAGTCGGTCGCCGCGGCGATCATGACGCTGGTGGCGGGCGGCGAGGTGAGCCGGGCCATCTGGTGGTGCGACGAGATCATTCGCGACGCCGTGCGCCATCACACCGTCACCTGGCAGGCGGCGCTCAGCGCGCTGCGTTCCGGCATCGCCTATCGGCGGGGCGAACTCGCCGCGGCCGCGATCCAGTCCGAGGCCGCGCTCGGGCTGCTGCCGCCGGAGAGCTGGGGCGTGCTGATCAGCGGCCCGTTGACGACGATGCTGCTGGCCTACACGGCGATGGGCGATCTCGCCTCGGCCTCGGCCGCGGCCCGGCATCCCGTGCCGCAGGCCATGTTCGGCACGGTGAACGGCCTGATGTACCTGCACGCGCGCGGTCAGTACTACCTGGCCGAGGACCGCGTGCTCGCGGCCATCAGCGACTTCCAGACCTGCGGCAGGCTGATGCGGGAATGGGCGCTGGACGTCCCGGTGCTCGTGCCGTGGCGGGTCGATCTCGCGGAGGCCAACCTGCGCCTCGGGCACGCCGCGGTGGCAAGGGAATTGGTGAAACAGCAGCTGAGTCAGCAGACTCCGCTCGACGCGCGGACTCGGGGAGTGTCGCTGCGCGTACTCGCCGCGTGCAGCGGACCGACGCAGCGCGCCGCGTTCCTTCAGCAGGCCGTCGATTGCCTCCAGGGGCCGAGCGATCGGCTGGAGCTGGCCAAGGCGCTGTCCGAGCTGAGCCAGGCCCATCAGCAGCTCGGCGAGTTCGAGCAGGCCCGCGCGCTGGCGCGGCGGGCGGCCCAGGAGATGAAGACCTATCGCTCCGGGGCGATGCTGCTCCAGCTGACCCACGAGCGCGCCAAGCCGGACCGTTCGCCGGTCGAGGAGCGGACCGAGCCGATACCGCGGCTCAGCGAGGCCGAGCGCCGGGTGGCCGAACTCGCCGCGCTCGGCCACACCAACCGGGAGGTCAGCCGGCGGTTGTTCATCACGGTCAGCACGGTCGAGCAGCATCTCACCAAGGTGTATCGCAAGCTCGGCGTGAACAGCCGGGCCGACCTGCCGACCGGGCTCGCCTTGCACAACAACGCGGTACCGACGGGTGAGGTGGACGCGTCCTGATACCTGGCGCTCGATCGGAACCCCTACTCGCACAGGCGGATCGCATCGCGACACGCCGGACCGGAGTAGGGGTTCGCCCGTAATCCGAGCTGAGGGGTCGCGCACGCTGGCGAGACTGCGGCGATACCGGCTTCAATCGAAGAGGCGCAGTGGCGCCGAGGCCGCGGAGGGAAGACGAATGAGCACACCAGGAACACCCGCTGAGACCGGCGCGTGGGTTCGCCGGTTCCACCCCGCGCCCGACGCGGCGACGAGGCTGATCTGCTTCCCGCACGCCGGGGGCTCGGCCACGTTCTACTTCCCGGTCTCGCGCGCGCTGTCGCCCGAGATCGACGTGCTCGCGATCCAGTACCCCGGGCGTCTGGAGCGGCGGCACGAGCCCTGTGTCGAGAACATTCACGAGCTGGCCGACCTGGTGGTCGAGCAGATTCGTCCCTGGCTGGATCGACCGGTCACCCTGTTCGGCCACAGTTTGGGCGCGACACTGGGTTTCGAGGTGGCTCGCCGCCTCGAGTCCGAAGGGCTTTCTCCCCTAACGCTTTTCGCCTCCGGCCGCCGGGCACCGTCGCGGTATCGCGACGAGTACGTCCACCGCTACGGCGACGACGCGCTCATCGAGCAGATCGGCCGAATGAGCGGCACGGACGCCAGGGTCCTCGGCGACGAGGAGATGCTGCGGATGATCCTGCCGACCATCCGCGGCGACTACAAGGCGGCCGAGACCTACCGCATGCGGCCGGGATCGCCGCTGGCGTGCCCGATCTCGGTGCTGACCGGGGACGACGACCCCGAGGTGACCCTGGACGAGGCGCGCGCCTGGGCCGAGCACACCGGCGGCCGGTTCGAGTTGACGGTGTTCGAGGGTGGGCACTTCTTCCTCACCGACCATGCGGCGGCGGTGCTGGAGCAGATCCGGCGGGTGGCGGCGGGGGTCACCGCGCCCGGTGCGCGCTAGAGGGAGCCGTCGAGTTCCTGGTCGAGGATGGCGAAGAGCTCGTCGGCGGTCGCGTCGGCGAGGTCGTCGGCGGGGTCCGCGCCGAACATCGTCTCGTGCAGGTGGGTGGCGAGCGCGGCGACCGACGGATAGTCGAACACCAGGCTCGGCGGTAACGCGCAGCCGGTGGCCGCGGCCAAGCGGTTCCGGAGTTCGACGGCGCTGAGCGAGTCGAAGCCGAGGTCGTGGAACTTCTGGTCCAGCTCTATGGCGTCGGCGCGGTCGTGGCCGAGCACGGCGAGCACCTCGGTCCGTACCAGCTGCCGGATCGCGTGGTCGCGTTGCCCACTGCGCATGGTCGAGAGTTGTTCGCGCAGTGCTCTTTTCGGTGTCGCCCTGACCGCGCGGCGGGCGGGCGCCAGGTCGCGGACCACGGCGGGCACGTTTCGGTCGCGCAGGGCCGCTCCGTCTACCCTGAGCGCCACCGGGACCGGGGTCTCGGCGCGGAGTGCGGCGTCGAACAGGGTGAGCGCTCGCTCGACCGGGAGCGCCGGGAAGCCCAGCGCGCGGGTGCGGCGTCGGACCTGGTCGAGTTCCGTGGTCAGACCCGTTCGCACGTCCCACAATCCGAAGACGGTGGAGACCGCGGGCAGGCCGAGGGAGCGGCGGTGGGTGGCGAGGGCGTCGAGGAAGACGTTGGCGGCGGCGTAGTTTCCCTGGCCGTCGGCCAGGACGTGCCCCGCGGCGGAGGAGAGCAGGACGAACGCGGCGAGATCGCGGGTGAGTTCGTGTAAGTGCCACGCCGCGTGGGCTTTCGGCGCGAGCACCGCGTCCATCCGGTCCGGTGTCATCGCATCGATCAGGCAGTTGTCCGAGATGCCCGCGGCGTGGACGACGGCGGTCAATGGATGCGCGGCGGGAATCGCGGCCAGCAGGCTCGCGAGCGCGCCCCGGTCGGCGACGTCGCAGGCCGCGACGG
>NZ_BAGH01000491.1 GCF_000308715.1 Nocardia tenerifensis NBRC 101015 | reverse complement strand
GAGGCTTGCGGCACGGAGTCGATCAACCTGTATCGCGCTCTCGCGCAGGAGAATCCGGCCGACGACGAGCTCGCCTTCCGGATCTCCTGGGCCCAGATCGTGCTCGCGGAGGGCCTCTGGGCCAAACCGGAACTGCACGCCAAGGCCGCCGCTCTGGCGGTGAGCGCCACCGACGACCTGCGCCCGCTCACCGCCCGCGCACCGTCGTACCGGCCGAGGCTGGCCGAGTGGCTGGTGTGGCCGACGGTCGAATTCCTCGTCGCCACCGGTCAGCAGCCGCGCGCGGTTCCGTTGGCCGCCGAGGCGGTGGACCTCTACACCGCGCTCGATCAGCTCGACCATGCGACCTACGGCGAGAAGCTGGCCGGCGCGCAACGGCGATTGGCCGAGTTGCAGTCCTAGCCACGGGCCGATATCGCAGGCGGCACGCGGTGCGTTGTGCCGCGATTCCGGCTCGGGGACTGTAACGTGCGTCACTATCGGTGAGTTCATAGCCAAGTCATATCGTCGGGCCGAGGAGCGACCGTGCAGACCGGATCTATCGTCACGGCCCTGGGGCGGGCCGGGGGCGGCGTCGCGTACCTGCGCGCAGTCGTGTTGGCTGTCGCGGCGCTGCTGCTGGTGCCCGCCGCCGGTTCGGGTCAGCCCGTCGTCGCGAGGAGCGACTGGCCGATGTGGCAGTTCGACTCCCCGGGGTCGCGGTACAACGCGAACGAGACGATACTGACGCCGGCGAACGTGGGCGCGCTGAAGTTGAAGTGGGCCTTCGCGTTTCCCGGCGCCATCGCGCAGTCCAGTCAGCCCGCGGTGGTGAACGGCACGCTCTACTCGGGTGGGCGCGATGGCAAGATGTACGCGCTCGACGCCGAAACCGGTGCCACCCGATGGGTATTCGACACCGGAACGGCGCTCGAACACCTCCCGGGCTACGGACTGCGCGACGGCCCCGCGGTGGTCGGCGGCGTCGTCTACTTCGGTGACAACGCGGCCAATCTCTGGGCGGTCGACGCCGCGACGGGCACGCAGCGCTGGCACACCAGGCTCGACGACCACCCGCTCTCGATCATCACCAGCTCGCCACTGGTATTCGAAAACCATGTCTACATAGGAACTTCGAGTCAGGAGGAGGCCGGCGGCGCCGCGGATCCGCTGTACCCGTGCTGCACCTTCCGCGGCAGCGTCGTCTCGGTGGACGCGACGACCGGTGCGGTGCAGTGGCGGTACTCCGTCCTCGCGGAGCCGACGACGCGCACGGGCCCGCCGGGGCCGACCTTCAGCCCCAGCGGCGGGGCGATCTGGTCCTCGCCCACCATCGACCCGGCGACGCGCACGCTGTATTACACCTCGGGCAATCCCTACACCGGCACGCCCGACGACGCCGAGTCCATCGGCGCGATCGACATCGACACCGGCCGGCGCCGCTGGGTCAACTCGCTCACGCCCGACGACACCTGGAACGTGCGCTGCATCATCCCACCGGCCGGTGGCGCCTGCCCGATTCCGGGGCGCGACTTCGACTTCGGCGCGCACGCGAACATCTTCGAGATCGGCGGCCGCAAGGTCGTCGGCGCGGGGCAGAAGACCGGCATCTACCATCTGCTCGACGCCGCCACCGGGGCGGTGATCTGGCAGACGCAGCTGTCGGTGCCGACCTCGCCGCTGCCCATCGAGGGCGCGGAGTCGCTGGCCGGAATCCAGTGGGGTGCGAGCTACGACGGGCGGTGGCTGTACGTGGCGACCTACGGCGCGAACCCGGGCACCTTGTTCGCGCTGGATCCCGCTACGGGACAGGTGCTTTGGCGGACGCCGAATCCGCCCGACGGCTGCCTGATCGACGTGCCGCCGGTGCCGATGGATCCGTTCTGCCAGGAGTCCATGCCCAACGCCGTCTCCTCCTCGCCGGGCCTGGTCTACGAGGGCAGCATGGACGGCAAGATGCGCGTGTTCTCGGCCGAGACCGGGGCGATCCTGTGGGAGTACAACACGGCGAAGGTGCACTTCCACACGGTGAACGGCGTGCCGGGGCTGGGCGGCGGCCTCAATGGCAATGGCGCGGTCGTCGCGAACGGCATGCTGTACACGAACTCCGGGTACGGACACCCGATCACGACCGGCATGCCGGGGAATGTGCTGCTGGCCTTCGGTTTACCGTGAGGACCGTCTGTCACACGTCGAATTCGGTTCCGTCGTCCAGGATTTCGACGCCTGCCCGACGGACCAGTGTGGTCTCGGGTGCGGACGGATCGAGCAGCGGGTTGGTGTTGTTGAGGTGCGTGTAGATTCGGCGCGGTCGCCGATGGCGGGCGAGGGCGGCTAGTGACCCGCCCGATCCCGATATCGGCAGGTGGCCCATCAGCGCTTGCCCAGCTCGGCTCGATGCGCCGACCGCCGTGCCGAACTCGTCGGCGCTGAAGAACGTGCCGTCCACCAGGGCGCAGGTGGCCGACGCCAGCAGGTCGTCCAGCGTGGCCGACCAACCGCTCAGGCATGGGGCGTACACCAGCACGCCGCCGGTGGCGACGTCCTCGACGCGTAAGGCCGTCACCCAGGGCGCGTCGGTCGACGCCTCCGTGACGAACTTCGGAGCCTTGACGCCGACCGGGCAGGCCCGGACGCGGAGACCGCCCGCCAACTCGAAACCGCTTGGTGCGGAGGTGCTGTCGCGCCATGCGATCGGCGCGTAGCGGTCGAGCAGGCCGCGCAGCGGCAGGTCCGTCGTGAGCGCGTCTCTCACCGGGGGAGCGGCGTAGACGGTCAGCTCGGCGGCGCCGCGCAGGATGGTCAGGCCGAGCGTGTGATCGATCTCGGCGTCGGTGAGCAGCACGCCGCGCACGGGAGTGTCGCGTGGCCCGGGGCCGGGCCGCAGCGCCGGCGTGGCGAGCAGTTGGGTGCGGATGTCCGGAGAAGCGTTGAGCAGCCACCAGTCTCGGGAATCGCCGCTGACGGCGACGCAGTCCTGACCGCGTGACCGCAGCAGGCCGCGGTGGGCGGCGTGGCACAGGGCGCAGGCGCAGTTCCACTGGGGGAAGCCGCCGCCCGCCGCCGTGCCGAGCAGAATCACTCGCATGACGCGGTGTGCTCGCGCATCACGAAGTCCCGCACCGGATCTCCGAGTAGCACGGCGTCCACTCGCGGGCGGTGCGGAGAGAACCCGCAGACCGGGTCGGTGGCCGCGGCGTCGCCGGTGAGCTGGAACGCCTGGCACCGGCAGCCGCCGAAGTCGGTGAAGCGCTCGGGGCAGGAGCGGCACGGTTCGGGCATCCAGTCGGTGCCGCGAAAGGCGTTGAAGGCCTTCGATTCATACCAGATCTCGGCCAGCGGACGCCGCAGCACGTTCTCGACCGGGAGGGTGGTGATGGCCGAGGCGGCCGGGCAGGGCAGCACGTTGCCCTCCGGGGTGACCGTCAGTTGCAGTCTGCCCCAACCGTCCATGCACGGCTTCGGCCGTTCGGCGAAGTAGTCCGCCGTTACGTAGACCAGTTCGGGGCCGCCCGCGTACTTCGTCTCGGCGCGGGCAACGGCCTGCTGCGCGACGGTGAGTTGGGCGACCGTCGGCAGCAGTGCGGCCCGGTTGCGCAGCCCCCAGCCGTAGTACTGGGTGTTCGCCAGTTCGACCCGGT
>NZ_BAGH01000492.1 GCF_000308715.1 Nocardia tenerifensis NBRC 101015 | reverse complement strand
GCGCCGCCGCCGTGCGCCGCCGCTGTGCGCCGTGCGCCGCCCGCCGCGTGCCGCTCGCCGTGCACCACCGCCCGCCGTGCGTCTGCGCCAAACGCGTTGATCACGACCGTGATTCGTCTAGCTGCACCGAATGCAGGACGTAGGGGGATGAATCGCCATGTCGCACCGCGGCTTCCATATCGGCGAGGGCCCGCTCGAGGTCGTCGAGCAGACGGGTCAGATCGGGTATCGCGCGGCGGCAGGCGACGAGTCCGAAGTCGATGTTGTCGGCGGTGCGGGTGAGGGTGATGTTGACCGCTTGTCCGTCGAGCGGGATCGATAACGGGTAGAGGGCGTTCAACGTCGCGCCGCACCAGTACATCTGTTCGGACAGGCCGGGAACGTTGGAGATCACGATGTTGAACGGCGGGACGGCCATGCGGGCCAGGCCGGGCAGGAAGCCGGTGACGATCGGGCTGAGCATCGCCGCGGACAGCGCGAGGGCCTGGGTGGTGGGCAGTGAGTTGTAGAGCGAGCGGCTGTGCCGCATCGAATCGCGGATCGCCAGCAGTCTTTTGGCCGGATCGGCGACATCGGTGGCCAGGCTGCACAGGATCGCGCCGACTTTGTTGCCGCCGAGGCCTTGTTCGTCGTCGCTGCGCAGGGTGGTGGGGACCATGGCGATCAACGGCTTGTCCGGCAGGGCGTTTCGGGTGGCGAGGTAGGTGCGCAAGGCTCCGGCCGACATCGCCAGCAGCACATCGTTCGAGGTCGCCGCCGCGGCCTTGGCGACGGCGCTGATCCGCTCTCGCGGCCAGGATCGCACCGCGATGCGCCGGGCTCCGCCTATGGGCACGTTGAAGATGGTGCGGGGCGCCTCGAACGGAAGGGTTAATTCCTTGCGTAGCAGCGTCGCCCGCGCGACTCGTGCCGCGGCGGTGCCGTGCTCGGCGGTTGTTCGGAGGGCTCGTCGCAGGTCGGTCGCTGTGGATTCGCGCACCCTGCCGTTGGGATGTGGTGTCCGCGGGGGGACATGCCAGGCCACCCAGCACTGGTCGGGTTCGGGCGACATCGTGAGGGAGCGTTTGAACAGTCGCTGTGCGGAGGCGCCGTCGATGAGGGCGTGGTGCCATTTGGTGTAGAAGGCGAACCGCCCCGGCCCGAGTCCTTCGATGAGATGGGCCTCCCAGAGCGGTCGGTGCCGGTCGAGCAGTCCGCTGTGCAGCCTGGCCACCAGTTCGAGCAGGCGCGCCATGCCGCCGGGGTGGGGGAGGGCGGACAGTCGTAGGTGGTAGTCGAGGTCGACGGTGTTGTCGCAGGTCCATCCGAGGGCGGCACCGGCGATCAAGCCCGTCGGGTGTTTGCGGAAGGTCGGATCGACCCGCGGGTCCGCCCGCAACTTCTCGTATATCTGTCGGGCGAAATCCGATCCGGCCTCGGCGGGCGCCTCGAACAGTTGTAACGTCGCCACGTGCATGGGATGCTCGCGTGATTCGCCGAGCAAGAATATGGCATCCAGTGGAGATATCGTGCCCATAGTCGTGTGTCCCTTGATAAGGGTGCTGCGTCAAGTCGAATCGATGGCAATGCCGGTCGGCACGGAGCGTTCGGTGCCTCCGTGCTGCGCCTGTGAACCGGCGACGAACTTTCTCCAGGATAACGCCGTGCGTCGATACTGACCAGTAAGAAAACGGGCCGTCTATTTTACCCAGTTCTACCTGTGACATTATTGGGATAGCTAGGGGATCGCCGTGGCTGGTTATTCGGTGCGGAAGTCATGTTTCCGTGTGGAAGTGACAATTTCGAGACCGAGGTCCGAGTGGGGCGTCCGTGCGCGATGCAGTGCCGCTCAGGAGGAAGAACGCGGCGTGTGGGGACGCCGCTGGCTGTCGGTGAGCCTATCAACGCGAGTTTCTCGTCCGCATCCCATCGAGAACCAGGAAGGGCAAAGCTCGGAGCGGTTCGTCTTCGTAGAGACGAGGGCGTCGCGACGTCTGGGGAACCGTCAGGGCATGTCATATCGTGGGAATTACGTGTAACATGCGAGCGGCTGGAATTGCTGATGTGGATCGAATATGCGATGTCAAATTTATAGCATCTAATCGGCCGGAAACGGTGAGCGTAGGCATGTCATCATGACGCGGACTATCCAGCCGATACTACGAATTCGGCAGAATCGCTTTCATGGCAGCTGAGGTCGTAGTTGCATGTATGCTTTCGCAATACGGAGAAAGCAAGCAGTCTCCCGGACACACTGGGCATACTCGCGCCGACGGAGGTCGCAATAGTGCGGTCGGTCTCGCGGGCGCTGTGGTTCGAGGGCCACGAATTGGCAGAGCTGACGATGCAGCGGCTCGTAGCGACGGGCCTAGATGTACTTGACCGGAGGTCGGTGATGCGGCTGGCTGGATTGTCGCTCGGCCGCGTTGTCGTCGTCGCCGGGACGAACTCGGTTCTCCGCCTTGGCAGGCGACGATCCAGCCACCGGGTGCCTCCGGCCGGACTTCGACACAGGTGTAGCGGGCCCTATGTAAACCTGCGCGACCGGCCGGGTTTCATAGGCAGCGTTTCCCTTGTCCCCACGGACGCGCCGAATGTCATCATGCTGCGAAGGACAGTGCCAATCGACGAACATGACCACGTCAGCACACGCGACCGCGCCGAACGGAACATGGCGCCAGGCACCACTACCAATTCCCACCACGCCCGTTCGGCGCACCCCTCATCGCCCCGCGGCGATCAGGGCTGAAGCAGGCCGATCGTATTGCCGTCGGCGTCGGTGACGGTGGCGATGAGTTTGCCGCCGCCGACGTCGGTAGGCTCCTGCGTGATGGTGGCGCCGGCCTCGACCAAGGCGGCGAGCCGGTTCTCGATGTCCTCGACGTGCCAGTAGCCGACGGGGGCGGTCATGCCCTTCTTCTCATGGCCGTTCGGGTCCAGGCCGATGTCCTGGCCGGCGACGCGATAGCCGACGTAGTACGGGGTGTCGGCGGTCGGCTCGGCGTCGAACAGCGCTCCGAAGAGGCTCTTCGCCTTGACCAGGTCGGTGACGGGGTAGACGATGGTCTGCAGTCCAGCGGTCATGATGTTCTCCTTGTCGGCTCGATCCGGTTGCGGCCCGGTTCGTCTGCTTGACCAGACCGACCGAAGGAATGTGACAGATGGACGAGAATTTCCTCGCGGCGCGCTTCGAGGAGCACCGGACGCACCTGTACGGGGTCGCGTACCGAATCCTCGGCACCGGCGCCGAGGCCGATGACGCGATCCAGGAGGCGTGGCTGCGGCTGAGCCGCTCCGACGCCGACGAGATCGACAACCTCGGCGGCTGGCTCACCACCGTCGTGGCCCGGGTCTGCCTGAACATGCTGCAGTCCCGCAAGACCCGCCGGGAAGAGCCGCTGGACGACCACGACCCGATCGAACTCGTCACCGGCCCGGAACACGAAGTGGTGCTGGGCGATTCGATCGGCCTCGCGCTGTTGGTGGTGCTCGACACCCTGACCCCCGCCGAGCGGCTCGCGTTCGTGTTGCATGACATGTTCGCGGTGCCGTTCGACGAGATCGCCCCGATCGTCGGCAAGACCCCGGCCGCCGCGCGGCAGCTGGCGAGCCGGGCCCGCCGCCGGATGCAGGGTGCGCGGGCCAGCGCCGACCGCG
>NZ_BAGH01000493.1 GCF_000308715.1 Nocardia tenerifensis NBRC 101015 | reverse complement strand
GATCGGGTCGTCCATGGCGCGCCGCAACCGCCCGAGGGCGCGGCTGGTGGCGGGGATGGACAGGTGCAGGCGCTCGGACGCGGCCGTGACGCTGCCCTCTTGGAGGAGCGCGTCGAACACGCGCAGCAGGTTCAGGTCGAGCAGCTCGGGCATAGTTGCATCGTACGCAAGTATGGGTTGCCGAAGTTGCGTGGCGCGGAAACGGCCGAGGTCCATACCGTTTTGCCCATGCCATTTCCTCTTGTCCGCGACCGTCCGCCGACCTCGCGCGAGCCACTGTCCCGCCCGATAGCGCAGCGCGCGCTGCTCGCCGTCATGTGCGCCTGCGTGGTGCTCGTCGTGGCGATGGTCGCCGCGATCAACCTCGCCGTCCCGATGCTCGCCGCGAGCGCCCTGCACCCCTCCGCGTCCACGCTGGTGTGGATCGTCGACACCTACGTCATCTTCTTCGCGTGCCTCGTGATTCCGGGCGGGGCCG
The DNA here is from genome assembly GCF_000308715.1 of Nocardia tenerifensis NBRC 101015. GTDB lineage: Bacteria > Actinomycetota > Actinomycetes > Mycobacteriales > Mycobacteriaceae > Nocardia > Nocardia tenerifensis. The sequence continues at coordinate 3,164 of NZ_BAGH01000493.1, read as the reverse complement.
CAGGAGATCGCTTCGGGCGCAAAGGAGTTCTGCTCGCCGGCCTGCTCCTGTTCGCGGCGGGCGCGTTGCTGTCGGCGGTGGCGCCGAACGTGGCCGTGCTGCTGATCAGCCGCGCGATCACCGGTATCGGCGCCGCCGCCGTGCTGCCCAACACGCTCGCGGTCCTGCTGCACGCCGTCCCCGCCGAGCGCAAGGGCCCGACCATCGCGGTGTGGGCCTCGATGACCGGAATCGGCGGCGTGGTGGGCAATGTCGGTGGCGGAGCGGTGCTTTCGGGCGGCTCGTGGCGGTGGCTGTTCGCGGCCGCCGTGCCGATCGCGCTGGTGCTCGCCGCGCTCGTGGCCCGCGTCGCGCCGGTCTCGCCGCGCCACGACCGCCGCCTCGACGTGCCCGGCGCGCTGCTGTTCGTCGCCGCGTCGGTGGCGCTGCTGCTCGGCATCGTGCAGGGACCGGAGTCCGGCTGGGGGAGCGCGGTGGTGATCGGCGGATTCGCCGGTGCCGCAGCACTGTTCGCGGTGTGGACGTTCGTCGAACTGAAAGTCGAACACCCGCTGCTGGATCCGCGGTTGTTCCGCGTCCCCGGTCTGCGCGGCGCCTGCCTCGGCATGACGACGGTGTTCTTCGGCATGTTCGCCCTCTTCTACGTGAACGCGTCGTTCCTCCAGTACGGCATGGGATTCGGCGTGCTGCGCACCGGTCTCGGCATCATCCCGCTCACCGTCCCCGTCATCCTCGGCGCCCGGCACGTCGGCCGGCTGGCGCAGCGCATCGGCGTGGACGCCACCGTCGCGCTCGCCTTCGTGTTCGTCGGCGCGGGTCTGCTCGGCCTGTCCACCAGCGACGCGCACACCACCTACCTCGAGTACGCCGCCTGGCTGGTCGCCACCGGAGTCGGTGTGACGCTGGCCCTTCCGACCCTGTCCGCCGCCATCGCGGGCTCGCTGCCGCACGCGCAGGCCGGGGTCGGCGCCGGATTGCAGGCCACCACGCGCGAATTCGGCAGCGCCCTCGGGGTGGCCGTCATCAGCACGGTGCTCACCGCCCGTTTCGTCGCCGCCCTCCCGCCGGACGTCCGCGAGCACGACCCGCACACCGTCGCGCAGGCCCTCGCTACCACCACGCGCACCGAAGACGTTGTCGCGGCGTTCATCTCGGGCGCGGACACCGGGTTCCGAGTGGTCGGCGTCGCGGTGCTCGTCCTCGGCGTGCTCGTCGTCGTCCAGTCGCTGCTGTCGCGCGGCGGGCGCACCCCGGCGGCGCGGTGAGGCGTCAGCGTTCGGCGCGGAACGCCGCGTCGAACGAGGCCGCGGGCGGCGTGATCGCGTTGAGGCCGCGCACGAAGGCCAGAGCCTCCGGGGCGCCGGCGAGGCGGTCCATGCCGGCGTCCTCCCACTCGATCGAGATGGGCCCGGTGTAGCCGACGGCGTTGAGCGCGCGGAAGCAGTCCTCCCACGGCACATCGCCGCGGCCGGTGGAGACGAAGTCCCAGCCGCGGCGCAGGTCGGCCCACGGCAGGTGGGAGGAGAGCCTGCCGCGCCGGCCGTCGCCGCAGCGGACCTTCGTGTCCTTGCAGTCGACGTGGTAGATCCGGTCGGCGAAGTCGAGGATGAAGGCGACGGGGTCGAGGTCCTGCCAGATGAAATGCGAAGGGTCCCAGTTCAAGCCGAAGGCCGGGCGGCGGTCGACGGCGGCCAGCGCGCGCACGGTGGTCCAGTAGTCGTAGGCGATCTCGCTGGGATGCACCTCGTGCGCGAAACGGACGCCTTCCGCGTCGAACACGTCGAGGATCGGGTGCCAGCGCCGCGCGAAGTCCTGGTAGCCGCGCTCGACGGTCTCCGGCGGCACGGGCGGGAACATCGCGACGGTGTGCCAGATGCTGGAGCCGGTGAACCCGACGACCGTGGACACCCCGAGCCGCGCGGCCGCCCGCGCCGTGTCCGCCATCTCGGCCGCCGCGCGCCCCCGCACCCCCTCCGGCTCGCCGTCGCCCCAAATGCGCTGCGGCACAATGGCCCGGTGCCGCTCGTCGATCGGATGGTCACAGACAGCCTGACCCACCAGGTGGTTCGACAACGCGAACACCTGTAATCCATAGCGCTCCAGTGTCTTCCGCTTACCCGCACAGTAGTCGGGCTCGGCGAGCGCCCGGTCGACCTCGAAATGATCGCCCGAGCAGGCGATCTCGAGCCCGTCGTAGCCCCACTCCGCCGCCAGCCGGCACACCTCGTCGAACGGCAGGTCGGCCCACTGCCCGGTGAACAGCGTGATCGGTCTCATGGTTGTCCTCCTCCGAGAGCGGTCCAGCGCCCCGCGTCCGCCGCGCTCGCCTCGACCGCGGCGAGCACCCGCTGCACCGCGAGCCCGTCGGCGAAACTCGGCGTCGGGTCCTTGCCCGCGGCGATCGCGATGACCAGGTCCGCCACCTGGTTGGTGAAGGTGTGGTCGTAGCCGAGCCCGTGGCCGGGCGGCCACCAGGCGCCGGAGTACGGGTGCTGCGGCTCGGTCACCAGTATGCGGCGGAAACCAGCCGTCTCCGGCTCCTCGGTGTGGTCGTGGAACCACAGCTCGTTCATCGCCTCCAGGTCGAACGCGAGACTGCCGTGCGTTCCGTTGAGCTCCAGGCGCAGGGCGTTCTTGCGTCCGGCGGCCACCCTGGTCGCCTCGAAGGAGGCGAGCCCGCCGCCGGAGAGCCGGCCGAGGAACAGCGCGGCATCGTCCACGGTGACCGGGCCGAGGCCGGGACCGTCGGGCAGCGGCCGCTCGGTGACGAACGTGTCGAGCAGCGCCGAGACCCCGGTGAGCGTCTCCCCGGTGACGAACTGGGTGGCGTCGATGATGTGCGCGCCGATATCGCCGAGCGCGCCCGAACCCGCGCGCCGCCGGTCGAGCCGCCAGCTCAGCGGCGCGTCCGGATCGGCGAGCCAGTCTTGCAGATACAGCGCGCGCACATGCCGGATGGCGCCGATTCGCCCCTGCGCCACCAGGTTTCGCGCGAGCGCCAGCGCTGGCACCCGCCGATAGCTGAAGCCGACCATCGATCGCACGCCGCGCCGGGCGGCCTGCTCCGCGGCGGCGGCCATCGCCGCCGCCTCGGCGACGGTATTGGCCATCGGCTTCTCACACAGCACGTGCTTGCCCGCGCGCAGCGCCGCGATGGCGATCTC
>NZ_BAGH01000494.1 GCF_000308715.1 Nocardia tenerifensis NBRC 101015 | reverse complement strand
TGATCTCGTCGCACAGCGCCATGGTCTCCTCCAGGATGTGCGAGACGAACACCACCGCGACGCGCCGTTCCCGCAGTACCCGAACGATATTCAGCAGCCGGCGGGTGCCGGCCTCGTCCAGCGCCGAGGTCGGCTCGTCCAGGATCAGCACCCGCGGCTCGGTGATCAGCGCCTTGGCGATCTCGACCAGCTGACGCTGCGCCAGCGACAGGGTGCCGAGCTCGCGGCGCACGTCGACGTCGAGGCCGAGCTGCGCGAGCACCGGTTCGGCGCGCGCCACCATGGCGGCCCGGCGGCGAAAAGGCCCGAGGGTCGGCTCGCGCATCGGATACAGATTCGCGAGGACGTCGAGGTCGGGGAACAGATTCAACTCCTGCGACACCACCGCGACGCCGTGCTCGGCGGCCTGGGCGGTCGAGTTGAACGAGACCGGGCGCCCGCCGAGGCGCAGGCTGCCGCGATCGGGCGCGACCGCGCCGGACACCACCTTGATCAGCGTGGACTTCCCCGCGCCGTTCTCGCCGAGCAGCGCGTGCACCGAGCCTTCGCGCACGGTCAGCTCGGCATCGTGTAAGGCTGTCACGCCGCCGTAGGTCTTGCCGATGCCGCGGACCTCGAGCATCGCGCCGGATTCGCCTGACGCACCGGTCATTTCGCCTCGCTCAACGGACGCAGGTAGTCGGCGGGGGCGGCGAGTTGACGGGCGGCCGCGTCGGCGAACCACTGACGCCTGCTCTGGTCGTTCTGCTGGCGGGCGATGATCTCATCGATATTGGCGGCGTTGATGATCAGCCCGCCCGGATTCCACCAGCCCTCCGTCAGCGGCTTTCCCGTGCGCGCGTGCTCGGCGAGCAGCCGAATGGCGATGTAGCCCTTGAGCCAGTGCTCGGGCGAGGCGAGCGCGGCGGCGTAGCCGTCCTTCACCGCGGCCAGCGCCTGGGAATCCGGGTCGCAGGACCCGACCAGCAGGCGGCGGCCCGTGTTCTTCTGGATCAAGGCCAGCGACACCGCGTCCGAGGCGCCCGCGCCGAGGTAGGCGACCGCGTTCGGGTGCGCCTTCACCGTGTTGTTCCACTTGTTGTAGTTGTCGGTGGGTTCGGAGCCGGTGTCGAACGGCCCGAGCACGGTGAGCGTCGGACGTTGCTCCTGGAGTACGGCTTTCATGCCCTCCAGACGCTGGCTCAACAGGTCGAGTCCGGGAATGTCGTTGCCCAGCACCACTTCACCGGTGGTGCCGACCGGGATCTGCTTGATGATCTCCGTGGCGAGGCTGCGGCCGAGTTCGGTGTTGTCGTTTCCGACATACAGTCCCACCTTCGTCCCGGCGGGCGGCACGGTGTCCACGGTGGCGAGCGGGACGCCCGCGGCGGCCGCCTGCTGCAAGGGGCGCACGAACAGGTCCGGCGTCAGCGTCTCCATCGCGATACCGTCGCGGGCGGTGCGCACGGCGGCCTGGAACTGCGAAACCTCCTGCGGCCCATTGATTCCGGGCGGCGCGGTCTCGGTCAGGTCGATGTCGCCCGCGTCCGCGGCGCCCGCGGCGGCGCCCAAGGCCATCTCCTGGAACGGGTTCTGTGAGGTGGTGGCGTAGACGAACGCCATGCGCAGCGTCCCGCTCTTCGGGCCGTCGGCGGAGCGGGTGCCGCTCCCGCAGGCGACGAGCACGAGGGCGCAGCACGCGATCGCGCCGCGCAGCCAGTTGTTCGGTCTATTCATCACGATCCTTATCGAAGTTGTTCGCTAGTGCCTCGTACAGGAAAGTCGGTGCGTTTATCGGCGGTCTGGGGCGTCCGCTGGCAAGGCGGAGGAGGAGCCGATACCGGGGTTGTATCGGCGACGACGACAACGCGGCCAGCGGGCGTCCCAGACCGCCGAGAAACGTGCCGAAATTCCTGCACGCGGCACTACCGCCCGAATTCGGAGCGCTCGGCGCGGCGGCGGCTGCGGAGCAGGCTGTCGATGGCCACCGCGATCAGCACGACGACGCCGCTGGCGAACGCGCTCCAGTTCACGGGAATGTCGAAATACACCAGGCCGCTGGACACCACGCTCAGCAGCACGGCGCCCGCGACGGCGCCGACCACCGTCGCGCTGCCGCCGCGCAGCGGGGTGCCGCCGATCACCGCGGCCGCGATGGCCTGTAATTCGAAGCCGGTGCCGACATTCGGGTCGCCGGAGGTGAAGAACGCCAGGCCCAGCACCCCCGCCAGCCCGCACAGCGCGCCGACGCCCATCAGCACCAGCAGCCGGGTGCGCGCCGTCGAAATGCCGGAGAAGCGAGCGGCTTCCGGGTTGGATCCGATGGACCGCACCCGATATCCGAAGGGCGTCAGGCGAAGTACGACGGTGAGCAGCGCGGTGACCGCGAGCAGCACCCACACGCTGACCGGCAGACCGAGCAGCTGTCCGCCGACCACGGTGAAAAACGAACTGTCCAAAGGCAATCCGTTGACCTGCTGGCCATTGCTCCACGCCGCCGACAGGCCGCGGTAGACCTGCATGGTCGCCAGGGTCGCCACGATGGCCGGGATCGCGACGAGCTGCACGACGAGGGCGTTGACCAGCCCGAGCAGCGCGCCGAGACCGATCGCGGCGGCCGCGGCCAGCCACGGATTGATCCCGGATCGCATCAGTACCGCCGCGCTGATCAGCGACAACGCGAACCCGGCGCCGACCGACAGATCGATCTCGCGCATCGCGAGCAGGAACGCCATTCCGGCGGCGAGCAGCGCGACGTACACCGAGCTCTGCAACACATCGCGAATCTGGCCGGGGCTGAAGAAGTCCGGATGCAGCACCCCGATGAGCACCACGAGGGCGACGGTGGCCAACAGCACGCTGTTGGACTCGGTGTGCAGCATCCGCCGCAGTACGGGCGGGATACCGGGCGGCCCTGCGGCGGGCCGGGGGGCCGATTCTCGCTGTTCGGTGTCGTTGGCGGTCACTATCGCGTTCCTGTCTTCGAGTGTGCGAACCAGCTTCCGGCAATCGGGCGCGAGAACCCTTGTCCTTGCGTGCACAGTCCTTGTCCGCCAGAACACCCGGCCGACGCGGCGCTCGAATCGGCCGCGCGCGCCCGGTTACGGTCGGCGCCACACACAGCGATTCGAAGATCGGTGCATGGACATGACGAAACGATTGGCCGGCCAGGTCGCCCTCATCACCGGCGGCGGCACCGGCATCGGCGCGGCCGCCGCACGCAGGCTGGTCGCCGAGGGCGCCTCGGTGGTGCTCAGCGGCAGGCGGCAAGAGCCCCTGGAGGCGGTGGCCGCCGAACTGGGCGACGCCGCCCTGGTCGCGGCGGGTGACGCGGCGGACGCCGCCGACGTCGAGCGGATGGTGGCCGCCGCCGTCGACCGCTACGACCGACTGGACATGGTCGTCGCCAACGCGGGCGGCCATGGGCTCGGCGCGGTGAGCGAGACCACCGACGACGACTGGGAACTCGCGATGCGGGTCAATGTGACCACCGCGTTCGTGACCGCGCGCACCGCGCTGCCGCATCTACGCGGACGCGGCGGCTCGATCGTGGTCGTGTCGTCGCTGGCCGGGCTGTTCGCCGGGCCCGCGGTGGCCGGGTACGTCACCGCCAAGCACGCGCTGATCGGGTTGACCCGGTCGCTGGCCCGCGACTACGGCCGCGACGGCGTGCGGGTGAAC
>NZ_BAGH01000495.1 GCF_000308715.1 Nocardia tenerifensis NBRC 101015 | reverse complement strand
GCGGCGTCGACGCTGCCGTCCCCGCCGTCGGCGAGCGGCAGCTGCCTGCTCGCCACGCCGACCCCGGCCAGACCGTGGGCGAGCCACCGCGCGACCTGCGCCGCGGTCAGGCTGCCCTTGAACTTGTCCGGCGCGACCAGGACCCTCATCCCTCGAGCACCCTGATCAGCGCCGCCGCCGAGATGACCGTGGTCACCCCGCCGATGCGGGTCGAGATCTGCGCGAAGGGCATGAGATTCATCCGGTTCGAGGCGGAAAGGATTGCCACATCACCGGTTCCGCCGAGTCCGCTGTGGCAGACCGTCACCAACGACGCGTCGACCGGGTACATGCCGATGGCCCGCCCGACCCAGAAGCCGGTGGCCGCCATCGACACGACGACGGCGATGCAGGCGGCCACATAGCCCACCGAGATCACGCCCATGATGTTCTTCAACGGCAGATACAGCAGTCCGAGCCCGATCATGGTCGGGTAGATGAAGTGCCGCGAGATGACCGCGTAGATGCCGCGCACGCTGTCCTCGACATGGGCGGGGAAGACGCCGAAGAGCTTGCAGAGCACCGACATGATGATCACCAGCACCGGCGCGGGCAGGTGCACGACCCGCTCCAGCAGCGTGGCCAGCACGAACAGACCGCAGATGATCAGCACGCCCAGCGCGTGATTCCGGCCCAGCGCCTGATTCGGACCCAGCGCGGTGGTCTCCGGCGCCGGGCCCGCCGCGGTGGTGAGCGGCGAGGCCACCTTCACCAACTGGCCGCCGCCGTCGAGCTGCGGCCGGCGATCGCCGAGCCTGCGCAGCAGCCCCGCGATGATGACGGCCGCGATATTGCCGATGATCGCCGCCGGAATGAGCTCCGCGACATAGCTTCCCGACTCCCCGCCCAGCGCCGACGCGTACGCCGAGGACAGCGGTATGACGCCCTCGCCGATGCCGCCGCCGATGATCGGCACCACGAGGTAGAACAGCGCGCGATGGAAGCTGAACCCGAACGCCATGGCGACGCCGATGCCCACCGACACCGCGACGATCGTGCCGAGCACCAGCGGCGCGAAGATGCGGATCAGCCCGCCCACCATCACCTTCCGGCTCATGCCGAGGATGCTGCCGACCACCAGCGTGCAGATGACGAAGTAGAGGAAGTTGGCCTCCTTCATCAAGGCGTTCACCGCGGCAAGGGTATTGGCGTTGAACACGCCGAAATACACCAGCACCGAGGGCACCATCAGGCAGATGAGCGCGCCGCCGCCGATCTTCGAGATCACCGGCAGGCGGTTGCCCAGCGGACCGAGCAGCATGCCGAGGCCGACGATCACGGCGAGCCCGCCGATCATGTTCTTGGGGATGGCGTCGAAGACGCCGGCCGCGAGCACCCCCGCGGTGAGGACGATCGGCACGACGAGCGGTACGCCGTCGAGCGTCGGCAGCGCGAACGACCGCGCGGTCTTGGTCTGTACGGTCATGATCGGCTCACGGCGGCCATCGAGGTGGCGGACTCGAGCCGGGCGCGCACCTGCCCGCCGACCGACTCCGTGGTCTCGGCCCCGCCCATGTCCGGCGTCAGGCCCGACTTGCCCTGGGAGAGCACCGTTTCGATGGCCGCCAGCACCGCGTCGGCGGCTTCCTGCTCGCCCAGGTGCTCGAGCATCATCGCCCCGCTCCAGATCTGGCCGATCGGATTGGCGATGCCCCGTCCGGCGATATCGGGGGCGGAACCGTGCACCGGTTCGAACAGGCTCGGAAAGAGGCGTTCGGGGTTGATGTTTCCGCTCGGCGCGATGCCGATGGTGCCGGTGCAGGCCGGGCCGAGATCGGAAAGTATATCGCCGAAGAGATTGCTCGCCACGACGACGTCGAACCAATCGGGGTGCAGCACGAAATTGGCCGTCAGAATATCGATGTGATACTTGTCGACCTCGATATCGGGGTAGTTCGTCGCCATGGCCGCGACGCGCTCATCCCAATAGGGCATGGTGATGGAAATTCCGTTGCTCTTGGTCGCCGACGTGAGGTGGCGTTTCGGGCGCCGCTGCGCGAGTTCGAAGGCGTACTTCAGGATTCGGTCGACGCCGGTGCGCGTCATCACCGTCTCCTGCAACACCGTCTCCCGATCGGTGCCCTCGAAGATCTTGCCGCCGATGCTCGAATACTCGCCCTCGGTGTTCTCCCGGACCACGTAGAAGTCGACCTCGCCGGGCTGCCGGCCGGCCAGCGGGCTGGTGATGCCGCGCAGCAGGCGGACCGGGCGCAGGCTGACGTACTGGTCGAAGTGCCGCCGGAACTGCAGCAGGCTGCCCCACAGCGAGACGTGGTCCGGCACGACCTCCGGCCAGCCGACCGCGCCGAAGAAGATGGCGTCGAAGCCGGCCAGTTCGTCGAACCACCGGTTCGGCAGCATTTGCCCGGTAGCGGTGTAGTACTCCGCGCTCGCGTAGTCGAACTCGGTGAAATCGAGGGTGAAGTCGAATGCGGCCGCCGCGGCCTCGAGCACCCGAACTCCCTGGGGCACGACTTCTTTGCCGATGCCGTCTCCTGGAATGACGGCAATACGGTGCGTTGAACCCATCGTCGCGTTCTCCGATCTCCTCGATAACGCCCCCGGAATGCGGTGTTGTGGGGGCGATCACAACGGTAGGCTCGGATTTTCCGCGGCAAAAGCGCGGAACGCGCAAGAGACTCTTTCCGGAATGGAAAAGAAGGAGGCCGCCGTGACCGGTGCGTCCACCGACGACGTCACCTTTTTCGATATCGTCGCCCGCTCGCGCAGCCTCACCGAGGCGGCGCGCGAATTCGGCGTCTCGGTGTCCTCGGTCAGCAAACGGCTCGCGCAGATGGAGGCCAGGCTCGGCGTGCTGCTCGTGCAGCGCAGCACGCGGCGGCTGACGCTGACGCCGGAGGGGGAGCGCTACGCGGCGGGCGCCGCGGTGATCGCCGCACAGCTCGAGGAGCTGGAGGACTCGATCGCCGAGCAGCGCCACGAGCTGCGCGGCCGGGTGCACGTGCGGTCGACCATCGGCCTCGGCCGGGCCCATATCGCGCCGCTGCTCGCCGAGTTCGCCGAGCGCAGCCCGAAAGTCCAAGTGGATCTGGAACTCTCGGCGCTGCCGCTGAACATCGCGGGCACCGGCTTCGACATCGACATCAGGGTGGGCGCGCTGCAGGATTCGCGGCTGACCGCGACCCGGCTGTGGGTCAACCGCCGGGTGCTGTGCGCGTCACCGGAGTACCTGCGGCGCAACGGAACACCGGCGAGCCTGAAGGAGCTCGCGCAGCACAACTGCATCATCCTGCGCGAGAACGAGTCCGACTACGCGCTGTGGCGCTTCGAGACCGGCGAGCGGGAGGTCGCGATCCGGGTGGCGGGCAACCTCATCAGCAACGACGGCGACGTGATCACCCAGTGGTGCCTGGCCGGACGGGGTTTGGTGATGCGGTCGTTGTGGCACGTCGAGCCGCTGCTGCGCGACGGGTCGCTCATCCAGGTGTTGCCCGACATCCCGACGCCCAGCGCCGACATCGCCGCGGTCTACGCCGCGGCCGCCCCGCTTCCGCGCCGGACGCGGGCGGTCATCGACCATCTGAAGGCCGGGCTCGGCAGGCGGATCACCGGCGCGCAGCGATAGGTGCTTGCACCCCAGCACGATCCAGCCGCGCGGCGTGGCTCGGTCCGGCATGGTCCTGCCGCGCGGTGTGCCCACGCCCCCGTGGTTCAGCCGCGCGGCGTGGCTCGGTCCGGCATGGTCCTGCCGCGCGGTGTACCCGCGCCCCACATGATTGAGCCGCGCGGCGTGGCTCGGTCCAGGCGTGTGGTTCGGATGTGCCACGTGGCTCGGTCCGGCGCAGTTCAGCCG
>NZ_BAGH01000496.1 GCF_000308715.1 Nocardia tenerifensis NBRC 101015 | reverse complement strand
CGTCGACGCGATCAGCAGATGCTCGAGCCCCGCCAAATCGGCCGGGCGCACGCCGGTCTCGGTGACCGGCTTGCCGGAGAACTTCCACGAGACGCTCTGCATGTACAGGTACGAATACGGGTCGACCACCGGCTCGAACGCCGCGACCGCCGCCAACCCCTTCGGCTTCGTCGCCAATCCCATCAGTCCGGTCCACCCCTCGTAGGAGACGCCGAACATGCCGACCTTGCCGGTGGACCACGGCTGGCTCGCGGCCCACTCCACCGCCGTCGCGACGTCGGAGCGTTCCCCGGGGCCGCCGAAGTCCGGGCAGCCGGACGAGCCCCCGAAGCCGCGCAGATCGACGACGACGTAGGTGTAGCCCGCCCGCAGGAACATGTCCGCCTGGAGGTTGTCGGTGGACGGGCCGCCGTTCAACCGCGGCTCGCTCAGATAGGCGAGGTGGGCGCGGTAGGGGCTGACGGTGAGGACCACCGGCGTGCGGACGTCGTCGGCGAGGCCGTTCGGGCGCAGGATGTCCGCGTGCAGGCGGGTGCCGTCGGGTGCGTCGATGAACGCCTGCCGCCACTGGAACGGCACGGCGAGAGGCTCGGCCGTCGCGGTCACCGGCGCGGCGGCGGCCAGCAGGAGCAGCAGCCCGCAGAGGGCGCGCAGCAGGACGGTTCGTTCGCTCACCATAGGACTATCGAGTGTGCCCGGACGACCGTCCAGCCCCTGGAACCGGGGTGGTCTTGTCTCCGGACCGCCGGGCGGCGGCCATCCCGCGTTCACCGCGGTCGGTGAGCATGACGCTATGCCGGAGCTCGTCGACGTGGGTGCGCCCGCGGTGGGGACGGTGTGCCTGGCGCTCTGCGCCGCGCTCCTGTTCGCTGTGTCCGCCGCGTTGCAGCAGGGGGCGGCGCGGCGGGCGGCGACGGAGGCCGGGACGGGGCGGTTCCTGGTGATCGTGGGCGTCGCGCGCAGTGTGCTCAGTGATCGGCGCTGGCTGGCCGGGCAGGGGGCGAATGTGGCAGGGTTCGCCGTGCACGCGGTCGCGCTGCGGCTCGGGGCGATCGCGGTGGTGCAGGCGCTGCTGGTGGTGCAGTTGCTGTTCGCATTGCCGATCGCGGCGGCGCGGCGTAGGCGGGCGCTGCTCGTAAGAGACTGGGCAGGAACGGTTTCGGTGTGCGGTGGGCTGATCCTGCTCGTCGGGCAGGGTGCGACGGCGCACGCGGAGGTGCGGCCGCGGGCGCTGCCCTGGGCGGGCGCAAGTGTTTTCGTCGCGATACTGGTGCTTGTCGGCGTCTCGCGGCTGACCGCCGCCACCCAATGGCGTTCCGCGCTGGTCGCTGTCGCGGCGGGCTGCTGTTTCTCGACCACGGCGGTGCTGGTGGTCCTCGCGACCTCGGCGCTGCCCGGCCCGAGTTGGGCACTGCTCGGCATTCCGGTCTCCACCGTCCTCGGAGGGCTGCTCACCCAGGAGGCCTACGCCCGCGGTTCGCTTCCCACCGCACTCACCGCCATGACGATCACCGATCCTGTCCTCAGCTACGTCGCGGGCCAAACCCTTTTCGCCGCAAGGACTCAGCCCCACCTCGTCCCGCTGGGCCTCGCCGCCCTCGCGGTGATCGCGGGCATCGCACTGCTCGCCAATTCGCCCACGCTCCACGATGAGCTGGACCACACCCACGTCCCGCCGCGTCAATGGGCGCACCAGTGAACAGTTCGGGATCTTCCCAAGGCGAGAAGTGATCGCCGACTGGTCGTAGTGGATCAGGCTGTGCGCGCGGGTGTTTCGTAGTCGGCGTAGAGGGAGAGCAGGGCGGCGGTGGTGGCCGACCACGGGAAGCGTTCGGCGGCTCGGCGAGCGGCGTGGCGTCGTTGTGGGGCGGGGATGGTGAGGAGTTGCCGGACGCCGTCCGCCAACCCCTGCGGAGAACCGTCGGAGACGACGCCGGAGCCTGGAGCGTCGATCAGTTCGCTCGCCGCGCCCGCCTCGGGGACGACCACCGGGGTTCCGCACGCGAGAGCCTCCAGCACGGCGAGGCCGAAAGTCTCCGCGGGCGAGGGGAATACCGCGACGTCGGCCCGAGCGACCATGGTGGCCATGGCGGCGCGGTCGGTGAGGTGGCCGTGGAAAACGACCGGGAGTCCGGCGGCGAGGCGCTGGAGGCGGGGCCGGAGCGGGCCGTCGCCGATGACGGCCAGTTCGCAGGGCAGGCCGGAGTCGACGAGGACTCGCACGGCCTCGATCGCGCGTTCGGCGCGTTTCTCCTTGGACAATCTGCTCACCAGTACCAGGCGGACATGCCTTGTCGCCCATCGCGTTTCGTCCGGCTCGGGGCGGAAGGTGGTCAGGTCGACGCCGAGCGGGATGCGCCGCACGTTCGTCGCCCCGATCCTGGCGAACTCCGCCGTGGCGAAACTCGAGGTGACCACGACCTTCTCGGCGCGCACGCAGAGCCGGCGGTTGGCCAGGTCGGCGGCCGTGACCAGCGGGAAGCCGGGCGGGACGCGGGTGCGCAGGATCGCGTCGATGCGCTCGTGGGAGAACAGCACGAGCGGCACGCCTGCCCCGCGCGCCCACGGTGCCAGCCACCGAACGCTCAACTTGTCGCTGCACTCGAGCACATCGGGTCGCAGTCGATCGAGCACCGCCCTGGTCCGTCGCGCGGTCAGCACGTGATACCCGCCCGCCCCGAACTTGGGGCTGCGCACCGTGATTCGGCGGCCCGACGTCGTCAGTTCGTCACCGTCGGCGGGCCCGGGAACCACGAGCACCCGGCCGTGCCCCGCCGCGAGATACCCCCGCCCGATCTCGTCCAGGCAGGTCCGCAGGCCGCCAGAGGCCGGGGTGTAGAAGTTGGCGATCTGCACGATTCGCACTAGGGCACCGCCGATTCCACGAGTTCGGCGTAGGTGGTCGCGCGTGCCCCCGCGCGCAAGGCGGCGTCGATGGCGCGGAGGGTGGCGTCGCGCAGGCCGGGACGGTGGAGGTCGTCGGGGTGCAGGGCGAGGCGGATCAGGCCGCCGCAGGCGGCATTTCGCCGGGCCATCGTCTCCAGCACGGCCGCGCCGAAGCGCTCGGACCAGCCGTCGCCGGGGCGATGCGAGAGCGCGAAACCGCGGTGCCTGCGGCCGGTGCGCAGATCTTCGAGGCCGAAATGGTCGGTGGTGTGGGAGAACCCGGCCGCGCGCAGGGCCCGCCGAGCGGCGGGTGAGGCCAGCCAACCCGGCGGTGTGAAACCCGTAGTGGACAAGCCTGACTCGGACATCACCTCGGTGGCGGCCCGCAGCTTTCCGGCGGCCTCGTCGGCGTCGAGCGCGGCGAACTCCGCCGCACCTCGCGCCACCGCCCGCCCGAGCACACGCCGCCAGCCACCCTCCGACCCGGCCCGGTGCGACCATCCGTGCACCATGATCTCGTCGCCGCCCGCCCGCCGCTCCCGCAGGAAACTCGCGTAGTCCGGCCGCCGCGCCAGCGACGCCCCTCGCCACGGCCCCGGAATCACCAGCAGCGACACCGGAATCCCGAACCCGTCGGCCTCCGCACACCACCGCTGCGTCTCCGCGGCACTTGCCGGCGCCACGTCATGGACGCTCACCACCAACCGCCCACACACGCACCGGAACGTAACTCGCCTCGGTGACCGGCACCTGAACGGCACAATGCCGCCGTCCGACAGATCGACCATGCCCGGCGAATGGTGTCGCTGCCCGGCGGGGATGGATGGAGCGATCGTCGCTGCCGCTACGTCCTGCTCAACGCCCCTCCGTGCCGCCTTCGGTCCTGTACAAAGTCCGTCCGTGCCGCTCTACATTCCGTGCGACGCCCTTGCCGCTCTACTTTCTCTGCACACCCCTTCGTGCTGCTCTACGTTCTCTGCGACGCCCTTTC
>NZ_BAGH01000497.1 GCF_000308715.1 Nocardia tenerifensis NBRC 101015 | reverse complement strand
CGTTGCCGGGCAACGACAATCGCTCGAGCGACTCCTGACGACGCTCGAGCGCGACGGGATACGGGTCCGCCGCATCCAAGTCGACTACGCTTCACATACACCCGACGTGGAGATCATCCGGGCCGAACTCGCCACGGCGCTGGCACCCGTGGCCCCGCGCCCTGGCCGCATCGCGTTCTACTCCACCGTCACCGGCACGCGACTGGACGGCACCGAACTCACCGCCGACTACTGGTACCGCAACCTACGCCAGCCGGTGCTCTTCCACCCCACGGTGCAGGCCCTGGTGGCCGACGGGCACACCACTTTCATCGAACCGAGCCCACACCCGGCACTCATCGCGCCCATCCAGGAAAGCGCCGGCGCCGTCGTCGGCATCGGTACCTTGCGCCGCGACGACGGCACGCTCGCCAGGCTGCTCACCGCCGCGGCGCAGGCCTGGACCACGGGCATCGCCATCGACTGGACCGCGCTGCTCCCGGCGGCACGACGAATTCCGCTGCCCACCTACCCCTTCCAGCGCACACGCTATTGGCTCGACGCGCCCGCGACCGTCGGCGCGGATGTCGCGACCGCTGGCCAACGCGCGCTGACCCATCCGCTGCTCGCCGCGCGAATCGATCAGCCCGACGGGTCGGAGGTCCTGCTCACCGGCCGGATCGGCGTCGATACCCAGCCGTGGCTGACCGAGCACGCCGTGGCCGGTGTGCCCCTGCTGCCGGGTAGCGCCATGCTCGAGGTGGCCGTCCGGGCCGGTGACGAGGTGGGCTGCGATCTCGTGGCGGAGCTCACGCTCATCGCCCCGCTGCCGATTCCGGAGCGCGGCGGCGTACAGCTGCGCGTGCGGCTACGCCCCGACGGCTCGGGACGGCACACGATGACCGTGCACGCCAGAGCCGAGGACGCGCTCGAATCCGACCCGTGGACGTTGCACGCCGGCGCGGTCCTCGCGCGACGGCACGCCCCGGCCACCACCGCGTCCGGCGCGTGGCCGCCCGACGGCGCGGTCCGCGTGCCGATCGACTCCGGGTACGAACGCTTCGCCCGCCACGGCTACCGGTACGGCCCGGCCTTTCGCGGGCTCCGATCGGTCTGGCGTACCGCGACGGATATGTTCGCCGAGATCGCCCTGCCCGAGCAACACCGCACGGCCGCGGCGGAGTTCGCGCTGCATCCGGCGCTGCTCGACGCCGCGACCCAAACCGTCCTGCTCACCGATGACACGCCGTCGGTGCTGCCCTTCGAGTGGCGGAACTTCGCGGTGTACGCCACCGGGGCGACCGCGGCCAGGGTCCGGCTGCACCGGGTCGGTCCGACCGAGGTGCGGCTGCTGATCACCGACACCGCGGGGCGGCCGATCGCCGAGGCCGAAGCGCTGATCCTGCGCGCGGTCGAGCTCGCCGAGATCAGTCGCCTGCACAGTGGCCGAGGCGACTCGTTGCTGCGGGTCGAATGGCGCGAGTTCACCCCCGCAGCGGTGGTGCCCGCGGATCTCGTCTCGCACGTCGACGTCGTGGACGCCGCCGATCTCACCGAGCTGGCCGCCGACTACGACCGGGACGACGGCGAGCTGCCCTCGCTCGTCTTCGCCAGGCTCGATCTGCGCGCCGACGAGTCCGCGCGGCCATCGGCCGCGATCGCGCACCGCGAGGCGGTGCACGCACTGGAGTTGCTGCAGACCTGGCTCGCCGAGCCGCTGTTCGGCGAATCCCAGCTGGTGCTGGTCACCGAGCACGCCGTGCGGGCGCTGCCCGACGATCCGGCGGGCACGCGGCACGCCGCGGTGTGGGGCATGGTGCGCACGGCGCAGACCGAGCACCCGGACCGCTTCGTGCTCGCCGACGTCGACGGCACCGAAGATTCGGCGCAGATGCTGGCGTTCGCGGCGATCAGCGGAGAACCGCAGCTCGCGGTACGGCACGGTAAACCGTTGTTGCCCAGGCTCGTTCGGGAGATCCCGGTCGAACCCACCGAGCAGGCTCCCGATCGGGACGGCACCGTGCTGATCACCGGCGGCACCGGAACGCTCGGCCGGCTGCTGGCCAGGCACCTGGTGACCCAGCACGGGGTGCGCCGCCTGCTCCTGGTCAGCAGGCAGGGCCACGCGGCGCCGGGCGGCGCCGAGCTGCTCACCGAACTCCGGGCGGTCGGCGCGAATGCGGAGATCGTCGGCTGCGATGTCGCCGATCGGCGGGCCCTGCGCGCCGTGTTCGAGGACGCTGCCGCTACGCACCCCGTCACGGCGGTAATCCACGCAGCCGGGGTACTCGCGGACGGGGTGGTCGAGGCGCTGACGCCGGCGCGGCTGTACGAGGTGCTGCGGCCGAAGGTCGACGCCGCGGTCAACCTGCACGAGTTGACGAACGACTACGACGTGCGCCGATTCGTCCTTTTCTCCTCTGCCGCAGGCATATTCGGCTCCGCAGGCCAGGCGGGGTACGCGGCGGCGAACGCATTCCTCGACGCGCTGGCCGACTATCGCAGGCGCCTCGGCGCCCCGGCGGTGTCGCTGGCGTGGGGCCTCTGGGCCGAGCGCAGCGCCTTGACCGGCGAGCTGTCGGACACCGATCTGCGCCGACTGGCCGACCTGGGCGTCGGCGCGATGAGTACGGAATCCGCGCTGGCGCTGTTCGACACCGCATGGCGCGGCGCGGCGGAGGCGACGCTTGTTCCGCTTCGGCTCGACACCGCGGCCCTGGCCGACTCCGCGCGGCCGATCCCCCCGCTGCTGCGTGAACTCGTTCGGGTACCGGTCCGGCGAGCGGTGGTGCGGCCCGAGCCGGCCGTGCATCCGCTGGCCGACCTGCCCGCCGACCGCCGCGCGGGCGTCCTGCTCGACCTGGTTCGGTCGCGGGCGGCCGCCGCGCTGGGCCATGCCTCGGCCGAGAATGTGCCAGCGGCGCGCGCATTCCGCGACCTCGGCTTCGACTCGCTGGCCGGCATCGACCTGCGCAACCGGCTCAATGCCGCGACCGGACTGCGTTTGCCCGCCACGGTCGTCTTCGACCATCCGACGCCGTCCGCCCTCGCCGCGCACCTCGAAGGGGCGTTGTACGGGCATCGGGAGGAGACGCCCACCGTCGTCGCGACCGAGCGGGCGGGCGAGGATCCGGTGGTCATCGTCGCGATGAGTTGCCGGTTTCCCGGCGGGAGCGATTCCCCGGAAGCGTTCTGGCAGTTCATCTCCGAAGCGGGGGATGCCGTCGCGGCCATGCCGTCCGACCGGGGCTGGGACCCCGAGGCCATGTACGACGCCACCGGGGCGAGGCCGGGATCGGTGACTGCCACCGAGGGCGCGTTCCTGTACGACGCGGCGGAGTTCGATCCGGACTTCTTCGGGATATCACCGCGTGAGGCGATGGCGATGGATCCCCAGCAGCGGCTGCTGCTGGAAACCTCGTGGGAGGCCTTCGAACGCGCGGGGATCGACCCGTTATCGTTGCGCGGCAGCCGGACCGGAGTTTTCGCGGGCGTGATGTACCACGATTACGGCGCGCGGTTGACCGAGGTGCCCGCCGAGGTCGAGGGCTACCTGATCAACGGCAGCGCGGGCAGCATCGCCTCCGGCCGCATCGCCTACACGCTCGGGCTAGAGGGTCCCGCGGTCACCGTCGACACCGCGTGCTCGTCGTCGCTGGTCGCCCTGCACCTCGCCGCGCAGGCACTGCGCACCGGTGAGTGCACGATGGCGCTCGCCGGTGGCGTCACGGTGATGGCGACGCCCGCGCCGTTCGTGGAGTTCAGTCGGCAGCGCGGGCTCGCCGCGGACGGGCGCTGCAAACCCTTCGCGGATGCGGCCGACGGCACCGGATGGGGCGAAGGTGCCGGAATACTTCTGCTGGAACGTCTTTCGGACGCGCGGAGGAACGGGCACCCGGTCTTGGCGGTCGTCCGCGGTT
>NZ_BAGH01000498.1 GCF_000308715.1 Nocardia tenerifensis NBRC 101015 | reverse complement strand
GCTCGTTCTCGTCGCCGCGGGCGACACCTGGGGCATCTCCGGCCCCGACTTCCTGGCGCTGTACTGGCCGTTCATCGCGCTCGCGGCACTGTTCGGTCTGGTGATGCGGCTGCGCGTGACCCGAGCCGCCCCCGATGCCCAGGGACTCGAGCGGCCGGGCACGGAGCTGACGCTGCCCGAGATCGCCATGCTGTTCGATGATCGCCGCGCGGTGCTGACCGCGCTGGCCCGGCTGCGCAGCCACGATCTGATCGACTCGGCGGCCGCGCCCGCCCGCCCGCTGACGGCCGAGGACCGGCACCGCCTGGACCCGTTCACGCGCTCGACCTACGAACGAATCGTGGCCGGAACCAAGCCGACGGTCGCCGCGCTGACCGCGGGATCGGCGGCGGCACTGGGACCGCTGCGCGACACAATGCTGAAGCGCGGCTACTTTCCGGACGCCGCCTTCCGGCGCAGGCTGCGCGACGCGGGGCTGCCGCTGGTGATCGTCGGCGCGGTCGGCGTGGTGCGGTTGATCGCGGGGATGCTGAATCACAACCCCGTCGCGTTCCTGGTCATCGCTCTGGTGGTGCTGGCGCTCTGCTACTGGCTGGTGGTGGCCAAGCCCAGGCTCACCCCGCTCGGCCGACTCGCTCGCGACAACGCGACCAGCGCCAACGCGCATCTGCGGCCGTCGAATTCGCCCGCCTACGCCACCTACGGCATCGAGAGCGCCGCCCTGGCCGCCGCGATCTTCGGCGGCGCGGCGCTGACGACCCTCGATCCCGGTTTCGCCAGCGCCGTGCAACCGCCGAGCTCCTCGGGCGGTGACGGCGGTAGCGGCGGTGACGGCGGCGGCGGTTGCGGTGGTGGGGGCTGCGGCGGCGGGTGCGGTGGCTGACCGCGGGGCGGGTCGAAGCGCATGAGCGGACCGCTCCCGGACTCGGTCCTCGGCATCGGCTGGCGACGCGAGATCTGCGGCGTTATCGCGGAATTGGACGGGCTCGGGTTCGCCGAGGTGATCGCGGAGTCGCTGCCGGTGCGCCGCCGATCGCTCGGCGAGTCGCGGGTCGAGGTGCCCGCCGAACTCGCAGCGCTGAAAGAACGCGGCATCGCCGTTGTGCCGCACGGTGTTTCACTGTCACTCGGCGGGGCGGAGGCGGTGGACGAGCGCCGGATCGCGCACCTCGCCGCGTGCGCGGCGGCGCTCGGCGCACCGCTGGTGAGCGAGCACGTCGCCTTCGTCCGGGCCGGCGGCGTCGAGGCGGGACATCTGCTTCCGGTGCCGCGCAGCAGAGCGGCCCTGGATGTCTTGGCGCGCAACATCTCTCGCACGCAGGACGGGCTCGGCGTGCCGCTGGCGGTGGAGAACATCGCGGCGCTGTTCGACTGGCCCGACGACGAGTACGCCGAGTCGGAGTTCCTCGCCGAGCTCGTCGAGCGGACCGGGGTGTACCTGCTGCTCGACATCGCCAACGTGTACGCCAACGCCCGCAACCGCTCCCGCGATCCACTGGACGAATTGCTACGGCTACCCACCGATCGCGTCGCCTACTGTCATGTCGCGGGCGGCCACGAGTCCGACGGCCGCTACCATGACACGCACACCGATCCCGTCCCCGCCGAGGTGCTCGCCCTCGTCTCTGCGTTCACCGAGCGCCACCCCGTGCCGCTCATACTGGAGCGCGACGGCCACTACCCGCCCGCCGCCGAACTCCTCGACGAACTCGACGCCATCGCCGCGGCCGCGCGCCGCCCGTCCCTCACCGCGCGCGCACGGACGGTGGGCCCATGATTTCCCCCGAAAGCCAAGGGGCGGAACGCCTTTCCGAGCGTCAAGCCGCACTGGTCGCGGCGCTCGTCGCCGGAGGACCGCTTCCGGACGGCTTCGAGGCAGGCGCCGTCGCCGCGGCGGCCCGCGCCCTGCTGCGCAAGCGCGCGGACGAGGTCGCGCGCCGGTACCCGCTGCTCGCGCACGCCTGCGGCGCCGACTTCACGGCACGCTTCGTCGCCTGGGCCGCCGAGCGTCCGAAAACGTCGACCGCCACGGACGCGACGGCTTTCGCCGAGTACACGGGCATCCCGGGCGGGCCGAGTGGTCTCGGACCGCGGCGGAGCCGCTGGTTGTTCCCGCGACGCTAGACTCTGCCTCGAAGTCTCCTCCGGCCGGACTTCGACACGGGCCTAGCCGACGCGGTGCGCCGCCAGCTCGCGTTCCTCGCCCGGCGCCAGCACGGTGACGTCCACGCCGAGTTCGGCCGCGGCCGCACGGAACTTCGTCAGCGATTCGTCGACCTCCACGTAGTACGGCGGTATATCGAGGCCGAAGTGGATCGGGACGATCGTGCGCGCGCCGAGGATGTGGCCCGCCATGGCCGCCTGCTCCGGGGTGAGCACCGCGGGCAGCGGGCTGGCCGGCCGCAGGTGCGGAAGCCGCACGGCCGCACCGTTGATCGGCAGGAACGCCGCGTCGATGGGCCCGCAGCGGCGGGCGATGAGCCACCACAGGCCGTGGAAGATGGTGTCGCCGCCGTGGAAGATCCGCTGTCCGCCTGCGCCGACGACCCAGTTCACCTGCGGGTCGCCGAGGCCGTCGACGGCCGGGACCGCGGTCACCTCGAACGGCCCGATGGTGGTCGTCTCCCACTCCGTCACCACGCGCGTCGTCAAACCGCTTGCCGCGAAGGCGCTCTCGGCCTCCGCCGTCCACACCACATCCTCGGCGGCCCCGGCCATCGGCGCCGGGCGCAGGACGACACCGTCCGCCGACAGGATGCGGCGCAGCGCGGACGGGTCGGCGTGGTCGGTGTGCAGGTGGGTGACGAGGGCGGCCAGCGCGGCGTTCGGCCGTCGCGGCGCGCGCAACGCGTCCTCCGGAAGTGCGCCGCGCAGCAGCTCACTGTCCTGTACCGCGTCGATAACCAGTGTGGCGCCGTCGAATTCGATCTCGACGCCCGCCCAGCCGAGCCGGCGGATCCGCATGTTCGCTCCTTCGTTCGTACTCTCCGAGCCAAGTGTACGCACGATCGTTCGTATTGTCCTGATATGCGAAGACATCCCATGGTGTGACGAAATACGTACTTTTCGGTTCCGCTCGGGAAGACGCTCGGCGTTAGCGTGTGGTGTGCGATTCCTCAGCAAGTTCTATATCGACGGGTTCATCCTGTCGATCCTCGCTACGGTTGCCCTGGCCAGCGTTTTTCCCGCGCGGGGTACCGCCGCCGACGTAGTCGGCGTGCTGACGAAGATTGCCATCGCATTGCTGTTCCTGCTCTACGGCACTCGATTGTCGCCGAAGGAGGCCCTGGCCGGCCTCACCCACTGGCGGCTGCACCTGGTCGTGCTGGCGAGCACGTTCGTGCTGTTCCCGCTGCTCGGGCTGGCGGCGCGGCTGCTGGTGCCCGGCGTGCTCACCGACGATCTGTACACCGGGTTGCTGTTCCTGTGCCTGGTGCCCTCGACCGTGCAGTCGTCGATCGCGTTCACCTCCATCGCGAAAGGCAATGTGCCGGGCGCGATCGTGAGCGCGACGGCCTCGAACCTGCTGGGCGTCTTCGTGACTCCGCTGCTGGTCATCCTGCTGATGAACACGACCGGCCAGGCCAGCGTCGACTTCTCCTCGATCGGCGACATCGTGCTGCAGCTGCTGGTGCCCTTCGCCGTCGGCCAGCTGATCCGGCCCAAGGTCATCGGCTGGCTCAGCCGCTACGCCGAGCCGACGAAGCTGGTGGACCGCGGCTCGATCCTGCTCGTGGTCTACAGCGCGTTCAGCGCGGGCATGGTGGAGGGCATCTGGCACATGCTCTCGCCGTGGCGGATCCTGGCGCTGGCCGGGGTGTGCTGTGTGCTGCTCGCGCTGGTCATCGCCGCGACCATGCTGGCCGGCAAGGTCTTCGGCTTCGCGCCGGCCGATCGGATCGTGATCGTGTTCTG
>NZ_BAGH01000499.1 GCF_000308715.1 Nocardia tenerifensis NBRC 101015 | reverse complement strand
ACACGGGGAACCCTCGGATGGTTCACCGGACCGCACCGGGGTCGGCACCGGGAGCGGCAGGCGCGGGGCCAACACAGGTAGCCACCGCCGCTCCTTGAGCTGAAGATCCGGGGTGGAGTCCATGCGCTGCATGCGCACGACCAACTCGTCCCCAAGGCGCCACATTTGGTTGCCCCAGCCGCCCGCCACCTCCCGAATGGTCAGCCCTGCAAGATCCGGATGTTGCTCCCGCAGCAGGTCACGGACCAGGTCTGCGGTGATCTCGATCTCGGTGCCCGACATGCGAAGTCAGTGTACTGAGGCAGCAGACCGAGTGGCAGATCAGAGGCTTTGCGACGGACGGCCCGAAGTTGAGAGAAGCAGATGTGGGTCGCCTGCATTTGAGCTGGGGATTTCGCCGACACAGTTTCGTGGTTTCGTCGCCATTACGGCGTGAGGTCGTGATCGGATTTGGTGGCGGCTGCGATGGCGGCTCGTTCGATCTCGGCATGCTGGACCTCCCGGAAGTCGGCGTCACGCTGCTGGCTCGCGTAGTCGGCGGCAGTGCCAGTTGAGCCGTCGAGCTGTTCGCGCAGGAGATCGGCATGTCCAGCGTGCCTGCTGGTCTCGGTGAGCATGTGGACCAAAACGTTGAACAGCATCACCTCGGGGCGTGGCCACCACGGCACGTGGCCGGGCGAGTCGATGTCGAGGGCGGTGATCGTCGCATCGGAGTGCGCCCAGACACGCTGGTAGCGGCCGACGATCTCCTCGCGCGGCTCGTGCTCAGTTGCCCACATATCGGTGCCTCGGGCCTCGACGTCATCCCATCGGGGCAGAGGCTCACGGAACGGGCGGTGGAAAACCTCGCCGAAGTAGCGCGATTCCCACAGCGACAAGTGCTTGACCAGGCCGAGAAGGTTGGTTCCCGTCGCGGTCAGCGGGCGGCGGATATCGTACTCGCCGAGCCCGTCGAGCTTCCAGATCATCACCTCACGAAACCGTCGCAGCTCGCTGTGCAGATATTGTTTCGCGAACTCGTCGATCACGGGACACAAGCCTGCCACGCACCGAAACGCATTCGCGCATCGGATGTCGCGCCCACGGCATCGAGGCCGACCCGCCGCAGGTGCGAGACCGCGCCACGTACAACGACCAGTTCGCCATGCCTTCTCAACAGCAAACGAATCCACACCGTCCCGCCCCCAGTAGATGACCTCATGGACCACCCTCTAGTGCTGCTGCTGGACACGAAATTCTCGTCGTAGTTCAGAGAAGCCTGCATCCGATGCCCCATGTTGCGTGTTGAACCTGCCCAGGAGCACCGACTCCTCGCCATCATCGTCAACCTCGACGACCGGCTGCGAGAAGCACGGGAACGGGGATGGCACGGCGAAGTCGACGGACTCAGCGTCAGTATCGAGGCGGCCCGGCAAAAGCTCGCCCACATGCGCAAACTCTCCCGGACCACGACCGCCGATCTGCCCACCCCCCGTCGTGGTCGACCTGATCGCCACTAGATCCTGCCGCCTGTGACCAAGATCCGGATCCGACCGAAAAGCAGCGAGAACCCCTGGAGTTGCCACTGCACCAATCGCACGACCGCGTGGGCGCGACGTCGCCGACGAGTACCCACCGGACCGAACACCGGCCGTCGGCGGCGACACGCTATAGCACGCTCGCCACCACTTACCGCGCCGAACCGAGCCCGACCCTGGTTCTGGTGTGTCGAAGGGCTTAATCATTGCCGGAGACAGCCCAATGTTCTCCATGATTCTGCGACGAATATGTTCTGGCGCAGTAAAATCTGCATCATGGCCAATTTCCCGACATCCAGCTTCACGATAACCAACAACGAGACCGGCCGCAGCGTTCGAGTTCTCCTCGGTGAGACGCGCGATGTCGGTTACTACAAGGAGGGCACGAAATACGAGGCCTACGTCAGTGGGAAGCCACAGCTCGGAATGGGAAACAACGACGGCAGCATGGACTATCAGTGGTACTACGACACTCGCTACGACACCGTTGATCGCGCACCGGCCAACCAGATCGTCAGCGAGGCTGTCAAACAGAAGCAGAACATCGGCAACTACTGCGTCAACATTTATCCGAACTACCGCAGCCAGGCGCCACAGAAAGCTCCCGATCCCGAGAAAGAGAAGCGGCGGCAAGCCGCGGAGCAGGAGGCAGCGCGCCTGCGACGCCTGCCCATACCCGACGAATGGAAAGGCAGCCAGAAGGTATGGGTCGCCCTCTACATGAGGACCCGAACCGTCCACGACAAACCCTCAAAGGAAGGTTCGTCGTACATCGAATGGGTCGCCCAGCGAGGGAAAAAGGACGACTCGTTCAAAGCTTGGCTCGACTGGACGGGCAGCAAGGACGCGTTGGTTCAGGCCCTTCAGGACTTCGCGACAGCCGCCGATGAAGACAAGAAGACATATACGCCGCCGCCGGTCTCGGACAAACCCGCCGGGCGCAAGAGCGTTTTCGACTGCGAGATGAAGCTGTACGGCACTGGAACCTCTCGCGGCGGCAACAACTATCGCTGGCAAACAGATGGAACCTACATCTGGGCTTGCGATGATCGCGACGGCCTCCCGGCAAGCGACACCTACTGGACCGACGTAGACGGGAAACTGGTCGGGCGCAGCAAGGGCGGACCGGGCCAAACCTGGACACTTAAACGCGCATAGCGTTCCAGACGCACCGATGCCCCACACGATCGCGTGCGGGCATCGGTGCGCCCCCGGGATCTGTTTTGCGATGACACTACGCCACAGGCAGCGGCGGGGGTCGGATGCTGACGCGCGCTGGTTGCTCGGCCGACGCCAGCGCTAGTCCGGAGAATGTAGTCATAGATCCGGGCCGAACTCGGCACGTTCGGATTCAGTCCCGGTACGCGGTTCAGGGGCTTAGGGTTAATACTGCAACTGCACTCGCGTGACTCGTTGCTGGTAGACCTGTCGGGTGGTGTTGGATCGTGCTGTGGCCGAACTAGTTTCGTTGTTGGTGAGGATTGGGGTACGGTTCACTCGCGCTGAGCCGCGGGGGCGGGCGGGTGAGTATGTGTCGGGTCTGGTGGCGGCTCTGGAACGCAAGAATGGGTGGACGCTG
Organism: Nocardia tenerifensis NBRC 101015; assembly: GCF_000308715.1. Classification (GTDB taxonomy): domain Bacteria; phylum Actinomycetota; class Actinomycetes; order Mycobacteriales; family Mycobacteriaceae; genus Nocardia; species Nocardia tenerifensis. The sequence continues at coordinate 870 of NZ_BAGH01000499.1, read as the reverse complement.
GCCGAACGTGCTGGTAAGAGCGCCCCGGATGGGATGCAGCGGTTGCTGCGGGCCGCGGATTGGGACGTCGACGGAGTGCGTGATGATGTGCGCGACTATGTGGTCGAGCACCTCGGCGACCCTGCGGCGGTGTTGGCCGGTGACGAGACCGGCTTCCTGAAGAAGGGCACCAAATCCGCTGGCGTGCAACGGCAGTATTCCGGCACGGCCGGACGTACGGAGAACTGTCAGATCGGTGTTTTCCTCGCGTATGCGTCCAAGCACGGGCACGCCCTGATCGACCGGGAACTCTATGTTCCCGAATCGTGGACCTGCGATCGTGAGCGCTGCCGTGACGCCGGGATCCCCGACGAGGTCGAGTTCGCGACCAAGCCACGGCAGATGATCGCGGTGCTCGAACGCGCCCTGGCTGCGAAGGTGCCCTTCGCGTGGTTCACCGCGGATGAAGCCTATGGTCAGGCCGGCTACCTGCGGGCTTGGTGCGAAGACCACGACGTGTTCTACGTGATGGCCACCCGCTGCGACCACCAGCTGACCACCCGCGCCGACCGTGTCGCCCGCGCTGATCAGCTGGTCGCGGAGTTCGGCGACCGCACCTGGCAGCGGCTTTCGGTCGGTGCCGGCGCGCACGGGCCGCGCGAATTCGACTGGGCGCGCCGCCAGATCGAGGGCACTTGGGCGTCCGGCCGCGGGCACTGGCTGCTGGCGCGGCGCTCGATCGGCGACCCGACCGAGATCGCCTACTACATCTGCTACGGCCCAGCCGCCGCGCGGCTGGTCGATCTGGCATGGACCGCCGGGTCACGCTGGCACGTCGAAGAGGCATTTCAACAGGCCGAAGGCGAGGCCGGGCTCGACAGCTGCTTCCCT
>NZ_BAGH01000500.1 GCF_000308715.1 Nocardia tenerifensis NBRC 101015 | reverse complement strand
CCGGTGTGACACGCGCCGATGGCGTGGGTATTGGAGATCGTGACGGGCATCGACAGCTGACCGACCTCGTCTATCCATGCGGTGCCGGTCATTTCGCCGTTGCCGTTGAGCGAGTACCGACCGGCCGCGCACGGCCGCCCGACGCCGGAGCGCCCGCGCGGCAGGATCGCCGTCACGCCGGTGCGCACCGGCCCCGCGCCCGCCCGCAGCGGCCCCTCCCCCTCGATCAGGGTCTGATACCCCACCTCGACCCCGGCCACATCGGTGATGGCGTTGTACGGACCGGGCGCGCCCTCGGGCGCTATGCCGAGGGCCCGCGCCCGCGGACGTCCGTCGGGGGAAAACGATCCATGCTCGGTCATCGGCTCATCCTTCGGGTGTGGTGATGTCGGGGCAGTGCGTCGCCGTCCGCGCGTAGGCGCAGATCAGCTCGGCCGCACGGGCTTTCGTGATCGACCGGTTCCGGCTGACGATGTGCAGCCCGTAGGCGTCCTCCAGCGCGACGAGATTCGCGGCGACATCCAGCAGCGGCGCGTCGATGGTGAAGTGTCCCTGCGCGATTCCCACCTCTAGCGCGCTCAGATAGACCGCGACCTGCTGCTCGAACAGCGCGGTGATCAGGTCGCCGTGCTCGGCGGCGACGCTGCGGTAGCCGGCCAGCCGGTACAGCGCGACGACCAGCAGGTCGGAGTCCGAGGCGGGCAGCCCGGCCCAGATCAACGCCCCGATCTTCGCGCGCGCGTCGGGAATCGTGGCGACCATGGCCAGCCTGCCGCCGAAGAACCGGTCGCTGGCCTCGCGATGGACCTCGCGCAGCAGATTGTCGAGATCGTCGAAGTAGTAGTGCACGGTCGCGGGCGAGACCCCCGCGAACTCGGCGACCTCCCGGATCTTCAGCTTGCCGACGCCGCGGTCGGACACCGCGGTCAGCGCCGCGTCGAGGATCATCCGGCGCGCCCGCTCCTGATCCTTGCGCCGTGCCATGCACCCTCCCGTTGACGAGGAATTAATGATTCGTAACGTCGAAAACCAGACGATGACAGCAACTTTAGGTCATTCTTTGACTGTACATCAAAGAAAGGACCCGGCCATGGCGACTCAGACCAGCGGCCAGACCGCCGACGGCGACCATCAGGAACCCCGCTACCGCCAACAGCTCTCGCGAGCGCTGGGCATGGGCGAGAACATCCTGATCACCCTGTCCTCGGTGACCCCCGCCTCGAGCGTGTTCATCATCATTCCGTCGATACTGCTGGCCGCGGGCGGCGCGTCGGTGCTGACGCTGGCCATCGCCGCCGTGGCGTCGGTGTTCATCGGCCTCTGCTACGCCGAGCTGGCGGCGACCTTCCCGATCACCGGCGGCGAATACACCTGGGCGGCAAGGCTGCTCGGCCGCCCCGTCGGTTTCGCGTTGTTCGCGCTGACCCTGGTGAACGGGGTGCTGATCATCTCCGTCATCGCCCTGGGCACCGGCGACTACCTCGGCGTCGCGATACCGCAGCTGGGCGGGAAGTGGGTCGGCATCGGCGTCATCGTGGTGACGACCGGCATCGCGATCCTCAATATCAAGGCCAACGCCTGGGTCACCGGCGTTTTCCTGTGCATCGAGATCGCGGCGATCGCGGTGCTGGTCTTCCTCGGCTTCGCGAATGCCGAACGGGGACCGTCGGAGTGGGTCCACGCGATCACGATGACCGACGGCGGCACGGCACCGGTCGGACCCGGCGCGCTGGCCGCGCTCATTCCGGTGGCGCTGTTCGGTTACAACGGCTACGGCGCCGCCGTCTACTACGCCGAGGAGACGAAGAACGCGACGCGCACCATCGGCCGGGTGATCATGGTCTGCCTGGCCGCCACCGTCGCCATCGAGATCCTGCCGCTGGCCGCCGTCGTCCTCGGGGCGCCCTCGATGACCGACCTGCTGAGCAGCCCCGCACCGATGAACTACTTCCTCACCGCGCGCGGCGGATCCACGGTCAACACCCTGGTGAGCGTGGGCATCGCGATCGCGATCGTGAACGCGGTGATCGCCATCATCCTGCAGATCTCCCGGCTGGTCTTCGCCTCGGCGCGCGACCGCAGCTGGCCGGAGCCGATCGACCGGGCGCTGGGCACGGTGCATCCGCGGTGGCACACACCGGTTGTCGCGACCATCGTGGTCGGGGCGTCGGCCACCGTCGCGGCGGCCGTGCTGCCGCTGTCCTGGCTGATCACCGCGACCGGCGCGGGTCTCGTGCTGGTGTATCTGTTCGTGGCGCTGGCCGCGTTCCGGGTGCGCGGGCGCCCGTCGTCGGGCGGCTATCGCATGCCGCTGTGGCCACTGCCGCCGATCATCGTCGTGGCGGCCATGGGCTATGCGGGGTACAGCGTGCTCGACGCCGCGTGGGAGCAGATGGTGGTCGCCGTCGTCGCGATGCTCCTCGGCTGCGCCTACTACCTGCTCTACCTGCGGCCGCGGCCGGATCGGTGGCGGCTGCCCGACCCCATTCAGGAATCCTGAGCCGGCTCGTTGCGCGAGATCGGTTGCGCGCGTTGCGCGCACCGATACTCGAGCGGGCTGACGCCGTAGGCCGCGCGGAAGGTCCGGCTGAAATGCGCGGCGTCGGGGAAGCCCCAGCGCGCGGCGATGGTGGCGATGGAGCGGTCCCGGTGCAGCGGATCGCGCAGGTCGCGCCGGCAGCTCTCCAGCCGCCGCTCCCGGATCCAGCCCGCCACGGTGGTCGACTGCTCGTGAAACAGCTTGTGCAGGTAGCGGGTCGAGATGTAGTGCGCGGTGGCGATCCGGCGCGGCGAGAGGTCGCCGTCGCCGAGATGCCCCTCGATATAGGACATGACCTGCGTGGTCAGCGGGCGCCGCGCGGCGCGCTGCGGCGCGAGCAGGTCGAGGTGACCGGCGAGCACCGTGACGAGCAGGTCGACGATGTTGTCGGCCAGGCGCGTCTCGGCCGGCCCCGCCACCTCGTCGAGGTGACGGGCCAACTCGCGTAGCAGCATCGACAGCAGCGCGCCCGCCCCGTGGTCGCCGGGCACGCGGCGCGCGGTGACGGCGGCGATCCGGTCCGGCGGCAGGCAGAGCAGCCTGCGCGGCAGCATCAGCACCAGCTGGCGGTAGGGTCCGTCGAACGCCATGGAGTAGGGCCTGCTGGTGTCGTAGATGGCGAAATCACCCTCGCCCAAATGGGTTTCGCGGTCGTCCTGGGTGAGCAGGCAGTGCCCGCGCAGCTGCACGCCGAGCTTGTAGCACTCGGGATCTGAGCGCGCGATCAAGGCGGGCGTCCGGCGGACCAGGTGCGGGGTGGCGCCGATCTCGGTCACCTGCAACGCGCCCAGCGCGACGCTGCGCAACCGGCCGTCGAACGGCTCGGCTCCTACCCGCTCCACCTGCAGCGGCACGAACGTGTGCGAGACGGCGTCGCGGAAACTGTCGAATCGGTCCACGCGGGACCGCTGCGGCGGAATCGCCACTGACATGTGCCCTCCTCGATGATGCGGCACTGACAGGTAGCGATCATATACGATTTCGTAGCTGAAATAGCGGTATCGGCGTCCCTACTAGGCGGCTCCGGTGTTCATGGCGTGCAGCATCGTGTGCTGATCGAGGCGATCCCCCTCGAGCGTCGCGCACAGCCGACCCCGGTACAGCACCAGCACCCGATCGCAGAGCGACGCGAGCTCGTCGACGTCCGTCGAGCACAGCAGCACCACCGTGGTCGCCGCGGCGGTGCGCAGCAGGGCGTGGATCTCGGCCTTGCCGCCGACGTCCACCCCGCGGGTGGGGTCGTCGAGCAGCAGCACGGTCGGCTCGGCCGCCAGCCATTTGGCGAGCACCACCTTCTGCTGATTGCCGCCGGACAGCAGGCCGCACGCGACGTCGACATCGGCGGCGCGAACATGCAAGCGGGACACCAGTTCCCGCGCGCGGGCCCGCAGTCGCCCCGGCGTCAGCAGCAGGCCGTCGCGGCGCAGCGCGATCGACCGGATCTGGGCCATGTTCTCCCACACCGGCTTGTCGAGCATCAACCCCACCCGTCGCCGATCGCCGGAGACCAGCGCGACCCCGGCGGCGATCGCCGCGCGCAGACCCGACGGACCGGATCGCCCGTCCGGCAGGGTGATTCGGCCCGCACTCGGTTTGCGCAGTCCCGCGACCACCTCTACCACGTCGGTGTGGCCCGAGCCGACCAGCCCGGCGAGGCCGACGATC
>NZ_BAGH01000501.1 GCF_000308715.1 Nocardia tenerifensis NBRC 101015 | reverse complement strand
AGGTCACGCTGGCGCGGGAACGCGGGCTCGCCTACGACACCGACATGAGCCGGTTCGGGCTCGCCTGCGTCGCGGCGCCGGTGCGCGGGCCCTCGGGTGAGGTCGTCGCCGCGCTGGCGGGGACGATCGCCGAGCTCAACCGCCTGCCCGCGCTGGCGGAGGCGGTGCTGCGGGCGGCGGGCCTGGTGAGTGCCAACCTCACCAGGCTGCTCAGATCGCAGGGGGCCATGTCGCTGTGAGGTTCGGAGAGCCGTCAGGGCGTCGCCAAGGCAGTGGGGCGACACCCCGACGGCTCCTCCGGTGTTGTCCCGGAACGAGATTCAGACGTGTGCGATGCCGCCGCACCAGACTCGGGTGATGGCGCGGGTGGCGTGGATGTCGGCCAGCGGATCACCCTCCAGGAGAACGAGATCGGCGCGCATGCCGGGGGCGATCGCGCCGCGGTCGGGCAGGCCGAAGTGCTGGGCGGGCAGGGTGGTCGCGGCGCGCAAGGCCGCGGCCGCGGACAGGCCAGCGGTGACGAGCAGCTCCAGTTCACGGTGCAGCGAGTCTCCGTGCGGCGGCTGATACGGCACACCCGGCTCGCTGTTGGCGTCGCTGCCCGCGAGCACGGGCACGCCCGCGGCGTGCAGCGTGGCGACGCTGGCGAGGCAGTCGGCGAAGCCGAGCATGCCCAAAGCTTTTGCGATGCCTTGCATCATGACGAGGGTCGGCGCGGCGACCCGGTGCTCGGCCGCCATCCGGCGCACATCCTCCGCGGGTAGCTGACCGTCGGCGGGCACGTGCGTGACGATGTCGGCGCCGACGTCCAGGGCCAGGGTGTAGGCGCCCAAAGACGCTGCGTGCGCGACGATTCGCAGCTCCTGGGCGTGCGCCGCCGCGACGACCGCCTTGGCCGAGGCCTCGTCGGGGCCGCCCTCCCCCGGCGCCTCCAGCATGAGCTTGATGTAGTCCGAGCCGGCCGCGGCGCGCTCGGCGACCATCGCCTCGGCCTCGTCCGGGCCGTGGATGACCGCGTGCTCGGCCATGCCAGGGATTTGGGCGTGCAGGCCGCCCTCGCCGATGATCGGGGTTCCCGCGCTGCGGATGTCGGTGGTGCCCGGCCGGTCGCGCAGCGCCGCGAGCCGCTCGGGCGGCCAGGTGGTCATGTCGAGCGCCGTGGTCACGCCGTGCGCGGCGAGCCGGTCGAGCGACTCGATTCCCGACAGATGGACGTGCGCGTCGATGAGGCCGGGCAGCAGGATCGCGCCGTGGCCGTCGATGCCCTCGGCGCCGCCGGCGTCGGTGCCGATCACCGCCCCGTCGATCACCACCGTCGTCGGCTCGGTCAGGCCGTGGCCGTCGAAGACGCGAACGTTGTGCAGGGCGGTTTTGCCGATCGCTGGGGAGTCGACGGTCACGCAAGCCTCCGGTGCGGGGTGGTCCGTGCGGCGGCGGGGGTGCGACCGCTCGCTTGGGAACGTTAGTAGCCGACCGGGCATTTGTCCGCACACGAAGTGATAACGCACTGTTCTTGTTACAGCACTATCGGGTCACGCTCGCGCGCGCTCGGCTACTCGGCGATGCGCGCCCCGGTCACCGGATGGAACAGGTGCACCGCGGCGGGATCGGCCACGCTCAGGTGCACCGACTCGGCCAGTCGCGCGGGCGATCGGATCGCCGAGCGAGCGACGAACATGAACGACTCGCCGTCGAGTCCGGTGACCCCGGCGCCGGAAGGGCGCGCGTAGACATAGGATTCGCTGCCGAGCTCCTCGATCAGTTCGACGGTGGCCGCGAAACCGCCGCCGTCGCGGCGCAGTTCGAGTTGTTCGGGGCGGATGCCGACGGTGACCGTGTCGAGGCGCGCCTCGCCGAGCCGGGCCATCCGCTCGCGCGGCAATTCCAGTGTGCTACCGGCGATCTCGACGCCGGCCGGGACGATCGGGACGGTGCACAGGTTCATCGACGGCGAGCCGATGAACCCCGCGACGAACGCGGTGGCGGGGCGGTCGTAGAGCTCGGCGGGGGTGCTGAACTGTTGCAGCCTGCCGTCGCGCAGCACCGCGACGCGGTCGCCCATGGTCATCGCCTCGACCTGATCGTGGGTGACGTAGACGGTGGTGGTGCCCAGACGCCGTTGCAGCGCGGCGATCTGGGTGCGCGTCTGCACGCGCAGCTTGGCGTCGAGATTGCTCAACGGCTCGTCCATGCAGAACACCCTCGGCTCCCGGACGATGGCGCGGCCCATCGCGACCCGCTGCCGCTGCCCGCCGGACAGTTTCGCCGGTTTGCGGTCCAGGTACGGGGTGAGGCCGAGCAACTCGGCAGCCTCGGCGACGCGCCGCTTGCGTTCGGCCAGCGGCACTTTGAGCATCTTGAGCGCGAAACCCATGTTCTCCCCGACGGTCTTGTTCGGGTAGAGCGCGTAATTCTGGAAGACCATGGCGATGTCGCGATCCTTGGACGGGACGCCGACCATGTCGGCGCCGTCGATGCGGATCGATCCGCCGTCGATCTCCTCGAGACCCGCGAGCATGCGCAGCGCGGTCGACTTGCCGGAGCCGGAAGGCCCGACCAGAACGATGAATTCGCCGTCGGCGATGTCCAGGTCGAGCGAGTCGACCGCGAGGGTGTCCGCGCCGGGGTAGACGCAGGACGCCGAGTCGTAACGAATGGTGGCCATGGATGCTTCCTTACTTGATGGCGCCGAAGGAGAGACCGCGCACGAGCTTGTTCTGCGCGATCCAGCCGGCCAGGACGACGGGCAGCGCGGTGAGCACCGCGGCGGCGGACAGCCTGGCCCAGTACAGGCCCTCCCCCGTGATGAAGCCGACCAGGAACACCGGAATCGTCTGGGCCTGAACGGCGGTGAGGTTCACCGCGAAGAAGAACTCGTTCCACGAGAAAATGACGCAGATCAGCGCGGTCGCGGCGATGCCGGGCGAGACCAGCGGCAGGATCACCTCGCGCACGCCGGTCCAGGTGCTCGCGCCGTCCATGCTCGCCGCCTCGAGCAGTTCGCTGGGCACCTCGAGGAAGAACGAGCGCATCATCCACACCGCGATCGGCAAGTTCATTGCGGTGTAGAGGATGACGAGGGCCCAGATGTTGTCGAGCAGGCCGATATCGCCGACGATCACGTAGAGCGGCACGATCGCCGCGACCACCGGCAGCATCTTGGTGCCGATGAAGAAGAACAGCGCGTCCTGGGTGCGGCGCACCGGCCGCAGCGACAACGCGAAGGCGGCGGGCAGGCCGAGCAGGAGCACCAGGATCGTCGACACGGCGGTGGCGAAGGTGGAGTTCAGCAGCGTGGTGCCGATGCCGCTGTCGAGCACGGCCGAGAACTGGTCGAGGGTCGGGGTGAAGAACAGTTTCGGCGGGTCGGTGTAGGCGTCGCCCTCCTGCTTGAAGGCCGTCAGCACCATCCACAGCACCGGGAAGAAGAAGCCGATGCCGACCACCCAGGCCAGCACGCTCCAGAACATTCCAGGTCCGCCGCGGCGCCTGCGCACCGTGGGCTTGCGGCGCTCGGTTTGCTGCGGGGCATCCGCACCCGCTCGGCTCTCATGAGCGGGGGCTGCGCCAGTGTCGCTCATGCCGCCTCCTGTGTTTTGCGGGACACCCGCACCCGGTCGGCTCTCATGAGCGGGGCTGCGCCAGTGTCGCTCATGCCGCCTCCTCTTTTCCGGTGAAGGACTTGAACAGCAGCCGCAACGCGAGGGTGGCGACCACGGTGGTGGCGACGACGGTGACGACGCCCATCGCGGCGGCCTGGCCGATGTCGAAGCCGAGGAACGCGCGCTGATAGATGTAGAAGGGCAGGTTGGAGCTGGCGATGCCGGGGCCGCCCGAGGTCATCATGTACACCGCGTCGAAGGTGTTGACCAGGTAGATGGCGCCGAGCACCGCGCCGAGTTCGATGAACCGGCGCAGGTGCGGCAGCGTGAGCTCGCGGAAGACGGCGAAGGAGTTCGCGCCGTCCACCCGCGCGGCCTCCACGATGTCGCGTGGCATGGACTGCAGCCCGGCCAGGATGAGCAGCATCATGAACGGCGTCCACTGCCACACCAGATCCGCCATCACCGCGGGCAGCGGATACTTGCTCACCCAGTCGATCTGCCCGGCGCCGAAGGGTTTCAGCACGAAGTTCACCAGGCCGAAGACCGGGTCGAGCATGGTCGTCTTCCAAATGAGCGCGGCCGCAACGGGTGTCACCAGGAACGGGGTGATGAG
>NZ_BAGH01000502.1 GCF_000308715.1 Nocardia tenerifensis NBRC 101015 | reverse complement strand
AGGCGCGGCGCGCGGCCGACGACCGATTCCGGGCGGTCTTCGACAACGCGGCCGTGGCGATCGCCATCGTGGACACCGACCTCACCCTGCTCGACGCCAACCCCGGCCTGGCCGACATGATCGGCCGCCCGGTCGACGCGCTGCGCGGCGCGTCGGTCTACGACTTCGCCCACCCCGACGACCGCGGCTACCTGCGGACCATGGTGTACGAACGGCTGGTGCCGAACGGCAAGGGCACCGTGCGGCTCGAGCAGCGCCTCGTGCGCGCCGACGGCAGCGACGGGTGGGCCGCGTTCGCCATCACGTTCGTCAAAGGCGTTGGCCGGCAACCCGATTACCTGCTCGCGGTCGGCGAGGACGTGACCGAGCAGCATCGGCTGCGCGACGAACTGCACCGGCAGGCGCGTCACGACCTGCTCACCGGCCTGCCGAACCGTCGGCACCTGCTCGAACGGGTCGAGGCGATGATCGCCACGGCGGGTGCGCGCGATCGGGTCGGGCTGTGCTTCATCGATATCGACGGGTTCAAGGACGTCAACGATCGCTACGGGCACGGGACCGGCGACCGGGTGCTGGCCGCGATCGCGACCCGGCTGCGCGACAGCGTCGCCGAGCGCGGCTGCCCGGTGGCGCGCATCGGCGGGGACGAGTTCGTCGCGATCGTTCCGCCGCCCGCGGACGCCGCCGACGTCACCGCCATCGCGACCGGTCTGCAGGCGGCTCTCGCCGATCCGGTGTCCATCGGGCCGCTGCGCCTGCGGGTGTCGGCGAGCATCGGCGCGGTGCTCACGCCGGTCGCCGATACGCAGGCCGAGTCGTTGCTCGACGCCGCGGATACCGCGCTGTATCGGGCCAAGGCGGACGGCAAGGATCGGTGGGTGTTGCACACCCTGGAAACGCGTGCGGATCGGGCGTCGGTCGCGGGTGGTGTCGATGCGCCGAGTTTCTACGCCAGATAGGTGTGGGTTTCGGTTCTCGTGAGGTCCGGGTCGGTTCTCGTGATCCGGCGAGAGTGTCGACATGTGCGACACGTGGTGGCGGACAGCGAAGGCCGGCCCCTTGAAATGATGTGTCGTCTTCCGTGGGGTGGGTGAAACTGCTCGCCGCCGAAATTCGCGGCGGTAGCGGGAAACCGGTTGCGGCGGAATGAGTTTTTACCCGGTGCCTCGGGTGAGGGTTTGCCAGGGGTCGGCATAAGTCCCTGCGGGCACTCCGGTAATCGGGTGACTGGGCGGCGAGTATGCCCCTTGAACTGGGTGTTCGATTTTGGTTGAGGCTTTGTGCGGACACCCGAATGTCACCCCGATCGCCGGAGTGGCGCCGCCGCTTCGCGAGGCACCCTTAGCGATGTACATCGTTGATTCCAAGGCGCGATTCATCGCGGATGCCATTGAAGGTCGAGGAGGGCAATGAGTACGTCCAGGGTCGTCACGACAACGTTGCGTCTTTCGCAATCCGCCAGTAGGCGGTTGGCCGCACGCGCCGCACGCGAAGGCACTACTTCCACCGCATTGCTCGACCGCTTGATTCGGGAGGGCGTCGATCAGCTCGATCATCCGGGCATTGTTTTCCGCGGCCCGATGAACGACCGTCGCGCCGCGCTGGTCGCGGGCCCGGACGTGTGGGAAGTCGTTGCCCGCCTACAGGAATTGGACGGACCGGTGGAGCGGCGCATCGAGGTGCTGAGCGCGAAGTCGAGCCTGCACGCCGGCAAGATCAAGATAGCCATCGCCTACGCCCGCGACCACGGCGGCGAGATCATCGAACGCATCGGGCGCAATCGTGAAGCGGCCGAGGCGATTCGCCGCCCACCCCCGGTGCGCGCGCCGGTCACCGAGCGCGACCACCTCACGCTCATCGTCCCGCTGCGCGAGTGACCCGGCCGAATTGTCCGGTGCCGTAGTCGAATTGTCCGTTGTAGTGGCTGTTCACATCGATGGTGAGCGATTGTGGACACCCGCGCCCGCCTGTGTACAACCCGTTCGGCCCGCGGACGAACACCCTCGCGTCAGCCAGGATGTCGTCCGCGGTCCGATCGGGGTCCTACGCGGCAGCAGTTGAGCAGCAAGAGGTTTCGAGAATCCGGCGAATCGGACTGGTACCACAGCGGCGTGCCTGTGATCCACAGCACTGGCACAGCATGTGGACAACGCGCGTTCCTTGTGGATGAAGCATTTGCCACCCAACGGGTTTCGGGTAAGCATGTGCCATGCCCAATGACTATGACTCCATGTCCATCCGACCCACTCGTCGAGCCGCGAGTGCTGTCGAAGTTCGGCAGCAGAGTTTGCCGACTCGAAGTATGGCCAGTGGTATGGTGGCGAGTATGGCGACGCGGAAGATCACCTTGACAGTCGATGAAGCGGTGCTGGCGGATCTGCAACAAGGCGCCGCCGCCGCCGGGATGCAGTTGTCGCCGTATTTCGCCCGATGCGCGCACCGCTGGATGCTCTATCAAGACGCGATCCGCTCTGCGGCGCGCGATCGCAGCCTCGGCATGTACCAGGTCGACGTGGCCGAGACCGAGCTCACCGACCTGCACGAGGCGGAGGCCGACGCCGAGAAGCGTCGCGGTCCGCGCGCATGAGGCGCGGTGAGATCTACCGATTCGAGCGCGACCGGCCCGCTCGCGAAGACGACCCGCGCACCCCATATCGCGTGATCGTCTCTGCCGATTACCGCCTACCCGACGAGCGTGTTCGGGTCTTGACCGCCCCTGTCGAATGCCTGGACCCACAGTCGATGGTCGCGGTTCGGCTCGGCGACGCGGATCCGGTGGAGGGCTGGGTGAGGGTGGACCTGATCACCAGTACCTATCGCCCTTGGTTGAGTGGACCGCTCGGCGAACTCACCGCCGAGACCATGGACAGCCTGTCGTCGAAGCTGCGGATCGAATTGGATCTCTGAGTGTCGGCGGGGGCTGCGGCGAGGGTGGGCGCGGGCCACTACCATGCCCGACATGGTGTTGCGGAGTGGTGTGCGGAAACGGATGGTGCTCGGTCTACCCGTGGCGGCGCTGGTGGTGACGGGGGTGTTGGCGCCGGAGGCGGGTGCGGGGCAGGAGACGGTGGCCGATCAGCGGGAGGCGGCGGGATCGGCGGCGGGGACCGAGGGGTTGGAGCCGGGGCTGGCGGTGGCGTACACGCTGGCGGAGAACGAGGCGCACGCGCAGGGCGTGCCGCTGTCGATCACCTCCGGATATCGCACGCCGGACGAGCAGCAACGACTGTGGGACGAGGGGCTGGCCACGTACGGCAGCCCGGAGGTGACGCGCCGATGGGTGCTGCCGCCGGAGGAGTCGACGCACGTGTCCGGCCGCGCGGTCGACGTCGGGCCGCAGGTGGGGGCGCAGTGGCTGGAGGCCAACGGAACCCGGTGGGGACTGTGCCGGATGTACGACAACGAGTGGTGGCATTTCGAGCTGGCCACCGTGCCGGGCGGGGTGTGCCCGCCGATGCGGCCGGACGCCAGTAGCCGGTAGGCCCTGTGCCGAATGTTCGGCCGGAGAGGTAGCCCGGACTGGACTTCGACTGGTCAGGAACTGATGGTGGTATCGCCCGAGCGGCGCACCAGTTCCGCTTCGGGCTGGATCGCCGGCCGGACCTCGAGACGGGGCCTATCCAGGTGTCAGTCGCGTAGCAGATCGAAGACCTTGGTCTCGCTGAGATCGCCGTGGCCGGCGGCGACGAGCCCGTCGAAGAGGTCGCGGGCGGCGTGGCCGAGCGCGGCGGGGCCGTCCACGGCGTCGGCGAGTTCGACGCCGAGGCGAGTGTCCTTGCGACGCAGGGCGGCGGTGAACGCGATATCGCGGTCGTGCTTGCCGTCGCGCATCAAGCCGCCGACGCGCACCACGGTGGGGCTGGCGGCGACACTGTGGGCGAGGGTGTCGACCACGGTCGTCAGATCGAGCCCGGCGAGTTCGGCCACCCGCAGCGCCTCGGCGGTCGCGGCGATCTGAATAGAGCCGAGCAAGTTCTGTATCAGCTTGTAGGCGGTGCCCGCGCCGACCTCGCCGAAGCGAACGATCTTGGCGCACAACGGTTCCAGCAACGGCCGGGCGGACTCGAGGTCGTCGGCGTCCGCGCCGACCAGCAGGGTCAGCTCGCCCGCCGCCGCGGCCGCGGGCAAACCGGTGACGGGGGAGTCGAGGTACCTGAGTCCCTGCGCCGCTGCCTGTTTCGCCAGCTGGAGCACCCACGGCCGGGAGATGGTCGAGCACTCGATCGCGAACGCG
>NZ_BAGH01000503.1 GCF_000308715.1 Nocardia tenerifensis NBRC 101015 | reverse complement strand
GGGTGGCGGCCGCCGCCGCGGTGCCGGTGGTCGCGGTGGCCGGGGCAGCGTTCGCTGTCCGGCGAGCAGCTGCGCCGCGCCGACATCGAGCGGGCGTACGCGCTGACCGATGTGGAACCCGATCCCGAGGTCTGCATGGCGCAGGCCGGACCCCTGTTGGAACGGCTCGCCGGCGAGATCGCCGGGGCCTGGCTGGGAGCGAGCGCGCATGCATGATCTGGTCATCCGGTCCCGGCGGGTCGCCCTGCCGGAGGGAGTTCGCGCCGCGTCGATCGCCGTGCGCGACGGCAGGATCGCCGCGCTGGCGGACTACGACGCCGTGCTCGACGCGGCGGCCACCACCGACCTCGCCGACCTCGTCGTGCTGCCGGGCCTGGTGGATTCGCACGTGCACGTCAACGAGCCGGGGCGCACCGAGTGGGAGGGTTTCGCCACCGCGACCAAGGCCGCGGCGGCGGGCGGGGTGACGACGATCGTCGACATGCCGCTCAACTCGCTGCCGCCGACGGTGACCGTGCCCCACCTGGCGACGAAACAGGCTGTGGCGCAGGGGCAATGCCACGTCGACGTCGCCTTCTGGGGCGGCGCGATCCCCGGTAACCTGCCCGCCCTGCGGCCGCTGCACGAGGCGGGCGTGGTCGGCTTCAAATGCTTCCTCTCACCCTCCGGGGTGGACGAGTTCCCGCCACTCGGCCTCGATGAGGTGGAGCGGGTGATGCGCGAGCTCGCCGAGTTCGACGGGCTGCTCGTGGTGCACGCCGAAGACCCTGTGCGGCTGCACGATCCGGTCGACGGGTCGTACCGGGCCTTCCTGGACTCGCGGCCGGGGGAGTCGGAAAAGGCCGCGGTGCAAGAGGTTATCGCGCTGGCCGAGCTGACCGGCGTGCGCGCGCACATCCTGCACGTCTCGGCGGCCGCCTGCCTGGAGCCGCTGGCCGCGGCGCAGGCGCGCGGCGTCCGCATCACCGCGGAGACCTGTCCGCACTACCTCACCCTCTCGGCGGCCGAGGCGTCGTCCACCGCGTTCAAGTGCTGCCCCCCGATCCGCGACGCGGGCAACCAGGACGCGCTGTGGCAAGGCCTGGCCGACGGCGTGCTGTCGTGCGTGGTCTCCGACCACTCGCCGTGCACCCCCGACCTGAAAGAGGGCGACTTCGCGACCGCCTGGGGCGGCATCGCGTCGCTGCAGATCGGCCTGCCCGCCGTGTGGACCGCCGCCGCCGAGCGCGGTTTCCGGCTCACCGATGTGGTCGAGTGGATGGCGGCCGCGCCCGCCGCGCTGGCCGGGCTGCCGCACAAGGGCCGGATCGCGGTCGGCTGCGACGCCGACCTGGTCGCCTTCGATCCGTGGGCCTCGATCACCGTCGATCCCGGCGCGCTCGCGCACAAGAACCCGATCACGCCCTACGGCGGCCGCGAGCTGCGCGGCCTGGTCCACGCCACCTGGCTGCGCGGCCGCGTCGTCGGCAACGGCCACCCGCCCGCGGGCCGCCTGATCTCCTTGCACCACAACCGGATAGGAAACAATGTCTGATTTCACCGGCCTGCCCGACCTGGCGCTGCGTACCCACCGCGCGGGGGTGATCGCCGCGAGCGACGAGTCGTTCGAGGAGCGCGAGAATCTCATCAACCCGTGGCGACCCCGCTTCGCCGAGCACACCTTCGGGCCGAAGGGCCAGGAGTACGACGGCTGGGAGACCCGCCGCCACCGCGGCCCCGGCCACGACTGGGCCGTCATCCGGCTCGGCATGCCCGGCGTGATCCGCGGTGTCGTGGTCGACACGGCGTGGTTCAAGGGCAACTACCCGCCGTTCACCTCCCTCGAGGCGTGCCGCGCCACCGGCTATCCGTCACCCGCGCAACTGGATTCGGCCGACTGGGTGGAGATCGTGCCGCGCAGCCCGCTGAGCGGCGACGCCGAGCACGACTTCCCGGTCTCCGACGATCGCGTCTTCACCCACGTCCGGCTCAATATCTACCCGGACGGCGGCGTCGCGCGGCTGCGCGTGCACGGCGAGGTGGTGCCGGACCCGGCGCTGCTCACCGGGCTCACCGTCGATCTCGCGGCCCTGGAGCACGGCGCCCGAACGGTGGCCTGCTCCAACATGTTCTACTCCGCGCCCGACAACATGCTCTCGCCCGGCCTCGCGCGCAACCAGGCCGAGGGGTGGGAGACGGCGCGCCGCCGCGACAACGGAAACGACTGGGCCGTCATCGAACTCGCCGCCCAGGGCGTGCCCGCGTTGATCGAGCTGGACACCACCAACCTGCTCTTCAACGCCCCGGGCGAGGCCCGCGTGCTGGCCATCGATCACCGTGGGCCGGGACCGCTTCCGTCCACCGACGACCCCGCCTGGTTCGAATTGCTGTCCAGGACAACGCTGCAACCCGACACCCCGCACCGGTTCCGGCTCCCGCCGTCGGATCGCCCGGCGACCCATGTCCGCCTGGACATCTACCCGGACGGCGGCATCGCCCGGCTGCGCGTCCTCGGCGCGTTGACCGCCGACGCCGAGCGCGAACTGAACGCCCGCTGGAAGGCCTGAACACCCTGCCGCTCGCGGTAGTGTCCGACCATGGCACACCCATGCGGCACACCACGATGACCGTCTATGACGCGACGGGTCGGACCTACGCGCTGACCCGTCGCCCGGACCCGCGCATCGCCGACGCGATCGACGCCGCGCTGCACGGCATGGCCACCGTGCTGAACGTGGGCGCGGGCACCGGCTCCTACGAGCCGAGCCGGACGGTGCTCGCGGTGGAGCCGAGCCGGGTGATGATCGCCCAGCGCCCGGACGACGCGGCCCCCGCGGTGCGCGCGACCGCCGAACACCTACCGGCACGGACGGACTCGGTCGATGCGGCGCTGGCCGTGCTGACGATCCACCACTGGACCGGTCTCGAGCGCGGCCTCGCCGAGATGGCGCGGGTCGCCCGCCGCCGCATCGCCATCCTCACCTGGGATCACGCGGTGTTCCGGCGGTTCTGGCTGGTCCGCGACTACCTTCCGGCCGCCGCCGAGACGGACGCGAGACTCGCCGTCTCGCTGGACCGGCTCACCGCAGTGTTGAAAAAGCCTGCGGTACAGCCGATCCCGGTCCCGCACGACTGCGTGGACGGCTTCGGCGGCGCTTATTGGCGCAGACCCGAAGCGTATCTCGACGAGACCGTGCGGGCGGGCATGTCGATGCTGGCCCTCACCCCGGAACCGCTGCTGCGCCAAGGGTTGGCGTGGCTGCGGCGGGATCTGGCGACCGGTGCGTGGCACACCCGCTACGCCGACCTGTCGGAGCGGTCGAGTCTGGACCTCGGATACCGGCTCGTCACCGTGGATCTGGCGAACTGAGCGCGCACGCCGACAAGGGCGAGTGTCCGATCTCGCGGCCGATGCGCACGAGCAGCTCGGCGCTCAGCGCGCCGTCGCTCGCGGTATCCCGATCGGTGTAGTCGCTCAGGGCATAGATCTCGGCGAAACCCTCGCGACCCCAACGGGTTCGGTCTAACTCGCTGCGCCCGGCCACCGCGACGACCGGAACGGGCCCGGCTCGCCGGGCCACCACCACGGGCAGCTTGCCGTGCTCGGTCTGCGCGTCGAGGCACCCTTCGCCGGTGATCACCAGATCCGCCGCCGCGCAGTGCCGATCGAAGTCCAGCAGGTCCAGGAAGAAGTCCGCGCCCGAGGTCATCCGGGCGCCGAGCAGCAATGCGGCGAACCCGATCCCACCGGCACTGCCCGCGCCGGAGGCCTGCGCCAGAGCACCTGATTCGGGAAACCCGCTGCGGGACAACACTTCCACCAGGTGACGCAGCCCCCGATCCAGCAGACGCACCTCCGCCGAGTCGGCCCCCTTCTGCGGGCCGTACACGGCGGCCGCGCCCTCAGGCCCGAACAACGGGTTGGTGACATCGGAGGCGACGACGAGATCGATCGGCGGAAGACGCACCGCCGCGGCGGTATCGATCGCGGCGATGTCCAGCAGCGCCCGCCCGCTCGGCGGCAGCACCCGTCCGGCGGCGTCGAGGAAGCGAAAGCCGAACGCGGTGAGCAACCCCATGCCACCGTCGGTGCTCGCGCTACCGCCCAGCGCCAGCACCACGCGGCGCGGCCCGCACCGCAGCGCCTGCCGAATCGCCTGCCCCAGACCGAGACTCGACGCGTCCAGCGGTTGTCCGCGCCCACCGGGCAGCGTGGCCAGCCCGCAGGTGTTCGCGACCTCGACGACGACGGTGTCGCCGCGCACCGCGAGCACGGCCCGCCGCGGCGTGCCCGTCGCGCCCGCGACCGTGCA